>JADZAX010000629.1 GCA_020852405.1 Verrucomicrobiales bacterium | reverse complement strand
GAGGAGTTGGTCATGTCTTCTCATGCTCGGTTTGGAATGCGGTTTGTCCGCCAACTCGCGTCAGTCCCTCACCGCCCGGGTGTTTTCGACTTTTTTGTCAGCCAGTCACACTCGACCGCCTGCTGACCGATTTTTGCGCGGAGCTGGGCTCGCTCGCGTTCAAAATCATTCGCCTCGGTCTGACCTGCCCCGGGAGCCAATCATAGCTTAGCCTCTCTGTCCCGAATTGCGGTGTCCGGCTCAATGCAAGCCACGCAGATACTCCTCGATGGCAAACTGGGCCCGGATTTCGGGGGAACCTTTGGTCCGGCGACGGAACCGGTTGGTCAGGTCGCGGTCCAGGATCCTCGCCTTGCGGTTGTCACTCCAGTGGATCTCAAAATAACGCCGCAGTTGGGCGGCGAGGGTGGGATCCCGCAGGGGAAAAATGATCTCCACGCGGGTGTCGAAATTCCGCTGCAGGAAATCGGCCGACGAAAGATAGACCAGCGGCTCGCCGCCGTTGTGAAACCAAAGTATGCGGGAGTGTTCGAGATATTTGTCGACCACGCAGATGGCCTCGATGTTGGGATGATCAACGATGAGCGAGAACATACTGCGGATGATGAGGCGAACCTTCACTCCCGCTTCGGCGGCCCGGAGCAGCAACTGGATGGTCTCCTCGTCGGAAAGGTTGTTCAGCTTCAGCGAGATTATCGCCACCCGTCCGGCGGCGGCTTCTGCGATCTCCTTGTCGATGCGTTGACGAAGCCACTCGCGGAGATAAAAGGGCGCGCTGAGCAGATGACTGAGATGCGGGGGGCGGTAGTTGCGGTCAAAAAAGTCAAACACAGAGGCCACGTCGCGGCCCACTTCCTGGTCGCTCGTCAACAGCATGTGGTCGGCAAAGACCCGGGCGGAGTCTTCATTCAGATTGCCCGTTGCCAAGGCGGCATAGTAGCGGGTGCGGCCGATTTCTTTCCGGGAAATGAGCGCCAGCTTGGCATGGACCTTCAGCTTTGGGACCCCGAGGATGACCCGGACCCCGGCATCGCGGTATTCCCCCGCCCATGAAATGTTGGCTTTTTCATCGAACCGGGCCTGGGGTTCCACCAGCACCGTCACTTCCTTGCCATTGCGGGCCGCGCAAACGAGCGCCCGCGCGACACAGGAACTCTTGGCGAGCCGGTACTGGGTGAGCCGAATGCTCTGCACCAGAGGGTCGATCGCCGCTTCGCGGAGCAGGTCGATGAAGATGGAAAAGGAATGATAGGGAAAGTGGAGCAAGACATCCCGCTTTCGGAGCAGCGGGAAAAACCCTTCTTTCGGCAGCCGCTCCAACGCGTAATGGTCCAAAGGCTTGGACTTGGGATACAGAAGATCACTCCGTCCCAGAGTGGGAAAGCCGATCAGGTCTTTGCGGTTGTGATAACGCGCGCCCGGGTAGACCGAGTTGGAATCGGACAAGCCCAGTTTGTTGAGGAGAAGCCGAAGGAAGGGTCCGGGAATCTCGGCGTCATAGTTGGCCCTGACAGGCAATCCTTCCTCACGGGCCTTGACACCTTCGGTCACCTTTTGGAAAACGCTCTCCGTGAAGTCATCATCGAAATCCATCTCCGCATCGCGGGTGAACTTGAGCGCCCAGGCATCAAATTTGTCGTAAGGCAGATGGGAAAACAGTTCGCTCATCCCGTAGCGGATGATGTCATCGAGAAACATCACCATTTGGGCCCGGCCTTTGGCGGGCAGGACGACGAAACGAGGCAGGATGCTTGGGATTTCGATCAGGGAATGCGCCGGTCGACCTTTGCCGCTGGTACGAGTCATCAAGACGGCCAAATACATCGGCACATCCCTCAGATTGGGCAACGCCTCGGTGCTCTTCAACATCACCGGCATCAGGTGGGGTCTGACGATGGTCCGGAAGTAATCCGTGAGCCACCCCTGAAGATTTTCCGGCACTTCCCGGTCGGTCAGGATCCGGATGCCGGCTTTCGCCAGGCGGGTCACGATGTCGGCAAAGGCGCAATTGAAATCCCTGGCCTGTTTGGCAACGATGGTGTTGACGGCCCGAAAGGTTTCCCCGGGGTTCGGAATGTTCAGTTCGATCCAATGGTCCCCCAAAAGGGCCAGCCGCTTCAGGGTGGCGACCCGGACCCGGAAAAACTCGTCCAGATTGGAGGAATAAATGCCGAGGAATTTGATCCTTTCGAGCAATGGCACTGCGGGATCGGCCGCTTCCTGCAGCACCCGGGCGTTGAACGACAACCAGCTTTCTTCTTTACTGCGAAAAGGGATTTTCATGAATTCTGCCCGGAGCAACACGCGAGCGGGCAATGTATGTGACCGGGCGGCTCTCCGCAAGCGGTGCCGGTAACTTCATTTGCGGGCCACGATGATCGATGTGGTCGCGGGATTCCTCAGGTAGCCGTAGCCAAAACTGACCGGCTTCACGGAGTAGGCGCCGCTGCGGTAGGCTTCCGCAAGATCCGTCTGGTGATTGGAGGCGAAGACATCCAAGGGGTGGGTGTAGTTGCCATAGAGACTGATATTCCATCCGGCCTCTTTCAGATAGTGGAATGGAACGCCCGAGGGATCCTCCACAATGACTCGGCTGCGGTTCATGATCTCCTGCCGGATCGCCGAGAATCCGGAATTGTGCAGGAGGTAGGAGGCACTCTTGATGAAGGTCACCGGCGTGCCCAGCGAGGATACGAAGTTCGGCAGGCGTTTGTCGGAGCCGACCCCGCCGTTGGACAAGTCCTTTTGGAAGAAGTAGACCGACTTCCCGGGGCAGCGCACGACAAATCCGGGAGCCCCGGCGACCTGGGTGGACTCCACCGAACTGATGCTGTGGCCGGTGCGCGCAATGAACACCAGCATGAGCGGCAAGGCTCCGCGGAAAGGGGTGCTCTCCAAATCCCCCCGCATTTCCTTGGTCACGAAATAGCCCGCCCCCAGGACGGTGTCGATCGAGGTGGTGATGCCCCGCAAGCCGGCAAAAATCTCGGCGTCCGAAAGGGCATTCAAATCCGGCATCGGGGAGGCTCCCTCCAAACCAACCAGCACCAGATTGCTGGCTCCCGGGAAGTAGGCGTCCGCAAACAGAAAGTCGGGTCCGCCAAATGGATAGAAAAGCACCCCGGGGCTGGTGGCGCCGGTTTCTCCCCGCCAGGCACGAATCGGGGGCAGGTGGCCTTTGTGGTAGAAGGTGAAAAGTTGCTCCATGCTCTGCTGGTGGGATTTCCATTCCGGCGTTTGGCGCAACGTGGCGAGGCGGGCGGATCCCCCTCCGGACATGCCGGCGAGGAACCGGGCGGCATCGCTCTCCGAATTCATCGCCAGGCTGGCTCCCTCGTCCTGAGTGCCCGCATCCCCCGTGGAGGAGGGGAGCGAACATTGGCCCAACAGAAGCGGGAGCACGAGCGCCCCCAGCAGTCGTGACCAGCGGAAGAACGAGACGGAAGCGGCAGAATGGCTCATGGCAGGGTATTCAAGACTGGGCATCTTTAAGCGATCCCCCGGTCCTCTGGCAAGTGGGACTTCGTGAATTTCAAGGTTTGCCGCCCACTTTGGGGTCCAGACATCATCCGCTCCTCCACCCGGTCCTTCCTCCGGAGAATCACAGACTGAAAAACAGCCATCCCCCGACCAGGAAAAGTCCCCCTCCCAGCCCCAGCAAGGCCCAGATAGAGCGAGCTCCCCAAGGGACCCGGCCCTCCTCCACGATGATGACCTGCTCCGGTTTGAGCCGGCGAAAATTGACCTGCAGGAGTTCCTCCTCCTCCGCCTTCAGTGGCCTGATGTCATTGATGATCACTCCCTGCACCTGACTCAGTTGCCTGTTCTCGCGGGGAATGTCGCGCACCAATTCGATCTGGCTGGTTTTGAGCAGAACGTGGAATTTGATGTCATTCAGCGTCATGCCCCGCCTGGCCTCGGGACTGTCGGGATTCTGCAGGGCCTTGACCAAAGGATGGTCGAGCGGCAGGATCGGCACAAAGGCATCTTTAACAGCCGTGTTGGGACCGCTCTCCCCGGTGCCGAAGACCCCGTTGACTCGGAAGGAATAGACGGTTGCGGGATAGAGCGCCAGGCAGGGACCAAACCGGACGTGGGCATTCTCAACCAATTGATTCACCCCGCCGACCTCCAAGTTCTCCAACTCCAGAAGGCTGACATCGGCGGCCTCGGGGCGCGCCAGTTGGGAGATGCGGTATTCCCGCCACCCGAAAAAAGCGGCCCAAAGCCCCCCCGACATCATCATGATTTGCCAGAAACGATTCATGCAGTGCCCAAGATCGCAGATATCAGCCGTTGTGCATCCCGGCTTTCTCCCAAAGCGAAGCAAAAGCTCCCCCGCGGGCCCGCAGTTCTTCCGGGGTGCCCTGTTCGACCAGACGCCCCTGATTCATCACCAGCACCTTGTCGGCATATCGCAGAGTGCTCAGACGATGGGCCACAATGAAGCTGGTCCGCCCCGCCAGGAGAGCTCTCATCGCTCGTTGGGTGCGGGCTTCTGTCAAGGGATCGATGGCGCTGGTGGCTTCGTCGAGAATCAGGATCTCCGGATCCGCGAGCAGAGCCCGGGCAAAACACACGAGTTGCCGCTGTCCCAATGACAGGCCGGATCCACGCTCTCCGACCTCGGCATGAAGGCCGCCGGGCGCCCCTTCGATGGTGTCCAGACAATCCAGGCGGAGCAAGGCCTCACGGGCATCCTCCTCGGTGGCTCCGGGACGGACCACCCGAATGTTGTCCAGAATGGTGCCGCCGAAGAGGTGGTTCTGCTGTGGCACAATGCCGAGATGCCCGTGCAGCCAGGGACTGGAAAGCTGTCTGGTGTCGATCCCATCGAGCAGGACCGCGCCTTCTTCCGGAAGATAAAACTTTGCGATGAGACTGGCCAGGGTGCTTTTCCCGCCACCCGTGGCCCCGACAATGGCGACACACTGGCCGGGCTCCACGGTGAAGCTGACCGAACGCAGCACAGGACGGTCCGGGGTGTAGGAAAAGCCGACCTCGCGGAACTCGACCCGCCCGGAAAAGGTCTCCGGTGCGAGGGCATCCGGCGGGTCTTGCCAGTCCGGGACCGTGTCCAGGACGGCAAAAACTTTTTCCGCACCGGCCATGGAGTTCAAGGCTTCGTTGAACATGTTGCCCAGCACCGTGATCGGGCTGAAGAACAGTCCGGCGAGGAAAAAGAACTGGATGACACTGCCCAAGGGCATGTCGGTGCCGGGCTGCAGAGCCCTCCAGCCGCCAACCACGACAAGCAGTGCGAGAAAGAGCTGACCATTGAGTTCGAGCAAGGGGAGAAAGGTGCCACTGGTGCGCGCGGAGACCAAATTGATCGAGGCGTGATCCTGCACCAGATCTCTGAACTGGGAGGCATTCAGCCCTTCCCGGCTGAAGCTCTGCGTGACCCGGATGCCGCTCACACTCTCGGCCATCGTGGCAGTGATGCGGCTAAAACTGTCGCTCTGGTTACGGTAGGCCGCACTGAGTCGCCTCCTGAAAAAGCGGTTGAGCAACCAGACCACCGGAGCCATTCCCAACACGACCAAGAAAAGGGTCAGATCCTCCCAGATCATGAAGGCCGCGCACCCGATCATTTGCCCGGCTTGGACAAGGCTGACAAAGAGCACGTTCTGCACTCCCACCCGCACATTCTCGGCGTCGCCGGTGAGCCGGCTGATGAGGCGGCCCACGGCGTGGGTGTTGAAATATCCCATGTTGAGCCGCAGCCAGTGACGGAACATCGCCTCCCGCAAATCATGGATCACGACCTCACCCAACTGCAGCGCCCAGCGGACCCGGAAATGGAAAGTCAGTTCGGTAAACAGAGCGAAGGCCGCGAAACCCGCGACCCACCAAACCAGGGCCGGTACATCCTTTTGGGCGATGGGACCGCGGACGATGGCACCGACCGCCCAGGCGAGGACTGGCATCTGAAGCGCCCGCAAAATCACCATCGCGAGGGTCCCCATCAGCAGCGGGCGGTGCGGCTGGGCAAAACGAAACAACCGCCGGATGACCCGGAAACTCAGTGGAGCCTGGCTGCGCTCCTCCTCCTCGCCCTTCTCCCGGCGGATGTGGCTGAGCGTGTCACGGTCGACAATGCCCGCCAGTCGGGCTTTTTCTTCGTTCCCGGTTTTGCCTTTCATGCCTCGCCTCCCCCTTTCTCCGCCAGGACGGCATCCCGGTAATAGCCGGGCACGGCGGACAATTCCTCGTGGGTTCCCAGCCCGACAATGCGACCCCGGTCCAGCACGACGATGCGGTCGGCTCGCCGCACAGTACTGAATCGATGCGCCACGATGAACGTGGTCCGTCCGGCACTCACGCTCTCCATCGCGTCCAGAATATCCTCTTCCGTCTCAGCATCCACGGCAGCCGTCGGATCATCGAGGACCAGAATGCCGGGATCGAGCAGGATGGCGCGCGCCAATGCCAGCCTTTGACGCTGGCCGCCGGAAAGATTGGAGCCGTTCTCATGCAACAGGGTGTCGTAACCGAGAGGCATCCGTTCGATGCATTCATGGGCCGCCGCCAGCCGGGCGGCCCGCTCGATCTGCTCCCGCGTGGCCCCTGGATTGCCGAAGGCGATGTTCGACGCAATGCTGGCCCGGAACAAAAAACTCTCCTGGAAAACCAATCCCACCTGACGGCGCACATCCGACAAGCGCCACTCCCGCAGATCTCTCCCATCCAGACGGATGACGCCACTATCGGGGTCATAAAACCGGGGGATCAGGTGAATCAAGGCGCTTTTCCCCGCGCCGGTCGGTCCCACCACGGCGATGCGTTCCCCCGGCCGCACCTCCAGACTGACCTCCTGGAGCACTGTGTCCCTCGGAGTAAACCGGAAACATACCCGGTCAAAGCTGAGTTCCCCCCGGGTCCGGTCCAGAGGAACGGCTCCGGGGAGGTCGGCGATTTCCGGCTCGGTGTCGAGCACTTCGTAAACCCGGTCGGCCCCGGTCAGTGTCTGCTGCAAATTGTCGGCGATCGCTCCGACGGAGTTGACCTGCGCGGACAGCTGCTGGAGCACGCCCGCGAAGACCACCAGTCCGGCGCCAATGGCCACGCGGTCGTGGATCGCCAACCACCCCCCATAACCCAAAAGGATCGTCATGGAGATCTGGTTGAGCAGGGAAACCGACGGATAAAGCCGCGACAGTTTGCCGAACATTCTCGTCTTCTGCTCCTTGACGGCTGCGTTGGCTCCGAGAAAACGTTCCTCGGCCCAGGACTCCAAGCCGAAACTTTTGACGACCGCGATGCCCCGCACCAATTCCTCGAAGACTCGGACGAGCCGGTCCACCCGCACTCGTCCTTCTTCATAGTCCGGGCGCAGCCAGCGGGAATAACCAACCACGAGGAGGCAGAGCAGGGGGAGCACCGACAGGCAAGCCAGGGCCAACCCGGTATGAATGCGGATGAGGAAGGTCAGGTAAACCACGGTCGCCAGCACCACGCTGAGACTTTGCATCACGACCCCGTCGATGAACAGCCGCACCGCCTGGGCATCGCCCGTGACCCGGTTGATGAGGGAACCCGTGGCATTGTCATCGAAGAACCGGAAACTGAGGCGCTGCATTTTCGCATAGACCTGGGAACGGAGTTCGACCACGATCCGCCCCTGCCCGAGGCGGCTCACGGCGACGGCATTCAGGTAGGCCAGCCAGGCCCGCAATCCGGCCATCAGCAAAACAGTACCACCGATCAAAAGCAGCACCTCCATCGGCGCCCAGCCCTCCGGCGGCGTCCAGCCAAACGGAAACCGCACCGCCGGAGCTCCCTTCTCCAGTAGGGAACGCAGGTAGTCGATGGCCAGACCGGCTCCGCCCAGACCGGCCAACCCGAGCGCAAGCAGCAGGGTCTGCAGCACCACCAGACCCAGGCATTCCGGCCAGTAGGTGAACGCTAGACCAAACAGCCGACGCAGGAGGTAACGCTGGCGCTGCTGGCGTTCCGCGGACACGGGAACGTCCTCCCGGTCCTCGGTCATCTTGGGCTTGGGCTGGGTGGGGGATTTCAAAGAAGGAACTGCATCGCACCATGCCACAGTCTGAACGGGAGACAAGAAGTGTCCCCGCGATCCGTCAGAGAATGGGGTCCCCTGCCCCGAACAAATCCAACTGGGTTTCGCGGTCCACCGCGTCGTTCCGCGATTGAAAGCGTACCCCGGCGCCAATGAGCCGGACCGCGCGTCCTTGTCCCCGATCCCAGGCTTCCGCCAGCAGGGCCTCGAAATCCTCCCGCACCACCGTCGGCATCGGTCGCTGGGCGGTCGTTTGGGTGAAATCGGAAAATTTCAGTTTCACAAATCCCTCGCGGATGACCCGATCGACGTGTTTCGCTTGGCACACGCTGGCCACCTCGTCGAGGAGCAGCCCCAGCCGCTCCAAACCAGTTTCCCGGCGGCTCAGATCGGTCGCAAAGGTTTCCTCACTGCTGACGGATTTACGCTCCCGGTTGGAGTCAACCAGGCGGTGATCGATGCCACGGCACATCTCATGGAGCAGGCTGCCGAACCGCCCAAAATGGCGATCCAGCTCCACCAGCCCCAAGCTCTGGAGATCTCCGCAGGTGCGGACTCCCAGGGCGTGCAACCGTGCGGCGGTGCGGCTCCCCACTCCCCAAAGCCGCTCCACCGGAAGTTCGGGCATGAAGGCCTCCACCTCCTCCGGCCGGATCTCAAACTGCCCATCCGGCTTTCGCCAGTCACTGGCAAGCTTGGCGAGGAATTTGTTGGGACCGATCCCCGCCGAGGCCGCCAGCCCGGTCCGTTCCCGGATCCGCTGCCGGATTTCAGACGCGATGAGAAAGGCTTCCGATCTGAGTCCGGTCACATCGAGATAGGCCTCGTCAAGCGAGAGGGGTTCCACCCTGTCAGTGAACTCATGGAAAATTCCCCGGATGATCCGGCTTTCCTCCCGGTAAAGTTCAAAGCGGACCGGCAAGAGGATCAGATCGGGACAGAGTCTTTTGGCCTGGACGACAGGCATCGCGGAACGGCACCCAAAAGTCCGCGCAACGTAGTTGCAGGTGGTCAGCACGCCCCGGGAGCCTCCGCCGACCGCCACCGGGAGCCCCTCCAATTCCGGCCGCTCCCGAAGCTCGATGGCGGCATAGAAGCAGTCCATATCGACATGGATGATTCTGCCCATGACGGCGCTTTTGATCAGGGTGGCGCAGATCCCTCTGCTTGGAATTCAAAAATCCGGAAATAGAAATCAGGTTCGATGCCGCTGAAAGCGGTGAGTGCCCGGTATTTCCCGGATTCTTCCAAATGGGACACTCCGTCCAGCAGATTCACCGCATTGAGACTCCGGTGTCCCAGAGCCACCAGCAGCCGGGCACCGGTGCGCCGGGCTTCCGCTTCCTGCGATTCCAGATCGGCCTTGGACAAAGCCTGGCGCATTTCGGGGATGATGACTTCGGCCGGCTCCAATCCGTGCCCATAAGCCACCGGAATCACCGGACGGATCGGCGGCTGTCCAAAAGGAGCCCCGATAGCTTCCCGCCAAACCCCGGTCACGGCATCCAGAGGGGCCATCGGCAGGGTCAGCAATTCGTGTATTCGCGTCAGGCTGGAAAGGCAAAAGCAGCCCAGAACCACCAGACCAGCCAGCGCCGTCCCCGGGCGGAGAGGCAGCCGGCGCCCCCACCACAGGGTGCCCCAGGCAATGAGGAGCACTGATGCCGGGAGGAGGAAGATGAAAAAGCGGGAGTAAAAAAACGATCCCATGATCGTGAACAACGCCGCCAGCAACCCTGCCCCGACCAACAACGCGCCGAAGGCCAGCCCAATCCGGGTCCGGAAAGCGGTCACCATGCCCGCGAGCAACGCGAGACCGACCACCAGCGCCGCCGTCCCCATCAACAAGGGCTTGGCCCGAAACTCTGTGGCAAAGGAAGTGAGGGCCACCGGCGGAGGGAATCCTGCGTTGCCCGGGAAGGTCTCCGTGGCGGAATCACCGGGCAAGCCGAGGAGGCAGACCGTGGCCAGATCGATGACCCTCGCCCGGGAAATGCTCTGCCCCCCATCCTGATGAAGATCCTTCTTCGAGACATACTCGCGCGTTTGGACAAGGTTCGGCCCCATGATCTGCAAAAAGGCCATCCCGGCGAGAACATGCACGAGAAGCCAGCGCCCGCAGGCGACCCGACGATCCGCTCCCCGCCAACGGAGCCAGACCAACACCAAGGAAACCAGAGCCAAGGGGGCCGCGACTGCCGCGGCCAGAAACCAGGACCACACTATGGCGAACTGGGAAACTCCGAGCAGCGCCCAGGGGCGCCAGGAAGACGCACCCGAGGAAAGACGGGCACAGGCCAGAAGGGCCCCCGTGACCGAGAGCATGAGATATGCGTAGCTTCGGACATCCACCCCGTAACGGATGTGCCAGGGATGCAACGCCAGCAGGAGCGCCGCGAGAATCCCCACCCAGGGAACCCCCAAAGCCCGTCCCAGCAGAGCCAGGGCGAGGAAAGTCAGCGCGCAGACAAAGAGCGTGGGCAGACGGAGCACCAGATTGTTGTATTGCAACGGGCCACTGGGATGGGAGAGGGCCTTCCATACCAGATGGCAGAATCTCGCCGGAACCGAGGCCACCGGATGGTTGGTCGGTCGGGAATAGTACCAGAAAGCGCGTTCCCAGCTGGCCTCAGCCAAATGCCGCGATGCCGGCGGATCATCCGGCTTGCCTAAATAGTATCCCGTGGTGGTGAACTTGGTCTGCCACAGTTCATCCCACCAAAGACTGCGGGTGGAAAGGGGAACGCGCAACGCCAAGCCAAGCAGAATGACGAGGCCAAGGGCCAGCCACCAGCGCCGCGGCGCGGCCGGCAGGGCGGATCCTTCGTAGGAGAGCAACGGACGCGACCACCAGCGTGCCCCGGCCAGGAGGAGCAACGAAAGAATGAAATTCCCCGCCGCCACCCAATAGAAAATAGGGATGACATAATGACGGGTCTTCAGCAGCTTCCCGGCCGCCCGAATCTTGTCGATCTCACGGGCGATGTCCCACGGCTTGGGCCCAAAGAGCAGCCATGCGGCACAGATCGCGGCCAACACGGCAAAGGCAAGCCGCCACCGCCAGATCACAGGCAGGGTGGTTATTCCACCACGAACCATGGATTGAGGAGATTTTCCTTGTTGTAGCGCAAAGGTTCACGGGTCTCCCAATCGAGCACCCGGCGCCCTGCTTCCCGGGCCACCGCATCGGCGGCGGCAGTGTCCCATTCCATCGTGGGGCCAAGACGAGGGTATACGTCGGCCGCTCCCTCTGCCACGAGACACAGTTTCAATGAGCTTCCCGAGGAGCGGAAGGTCACCACTTTGCCTTCCTCCTCCAAGCCTTGGACAAAGGCGCCGACTTCCGGCGAAAGGTGGGAACGGCTGCCTACGACGGACACGTGATCCAGCTCCCGGTAAGGCCGGCCTCCCCCGATCCGGACCGGTCCTTCAGAGTCGGCCGAGATCCGCCAGGCGCCCTGCCCCGAGACCGCCCAATAAAGACGGCCCGTCACCGGCTGCCCGACGACGCCGGCCACCGGCACTCCCCGATGGACCAGGGCAATGTTCACGGTGAATTCACCGTTCCGTTTGATGAATTCCTTGGTTCCGTCCAATGGATCGACCAGCCAGAACCACTCCCAACCACAACGCTCCTCCCAGGGCAGGGCCTTGGTCTCCTCAGAGATCACGGGCACCTCCGGCCAGGTTTCCTTCAGCCCGGCGAGAATGACTTCGTTGGAACGACGGTCCGCTTCCGTGAGGGGGGAACGGTCGTCTTTGTGCTCCACGGCAAAATCGCTCTCGTAGACCGCCAACACCGCCTCTCCGGCCCGCAGGGCAATTTCTTTGAGGCGTTCGATGTCGAGGCTGGCCAGATCCATGGGCGTCCTTAGCGTCATTGCTGCGTTTCCGCAAGCCTTCCCTTCGCCCAATCGATGCCCATGACCGCCTGCTGATCACTCTGGTTCATCTTCACCAACTCCACCCAGTCCTTCATCGCCTCCTGGTAGAATGCAGCAGCTTCCGGTTTGTGGTTGAGCGATTTGGCCGAATCGCCGGCCCGTCCCAGGAGGGTGGCGCGGAGGACCAGGAAGTCCCGGTTAGAGGGATTGGAGGTGACCAGGGGACTGATGTTGGTGATGCCTTCCTGGGCGGCCTTGAAAGCTTCCGCATGATTCTGGGAGTCGCTCAGGACTTCACTGTAATGGGAAAGCCGGTTCCCCATTTCCCAGCGCAGGCTGGCCGACAGATTATCGCCGGAGACCTTGACCAGCTTCCGCAGTTGGTCCACGGCTTTTCGCTCCAGCTCCAGAGCCTGGGCGATCTGTCCGCCATCCCGTTGGCGCTCGGCGAGATGACCATAGCAGCGGGCGAGCAAAGCGGGATATTCCAGGTTGGAGGGGTTCCCCGCCACCAATCGCGCCAGAAGATGGGCGGCATCATTGGTTTTTTCCGGATCCCCCGTGATCTGCCCGAGCAGCGCCAGATTTTTTGCCAACGCGAACTGGTGGGAGTCCGCCGCACCATTCGAACGCACCGCGGCGGAAAGCGCTGCTCCGCCCTGATTCAGGGCTTCCTGGGCTTCCTCCAGCTTCCCGGACTCGTAAAGCAGATCGCCCAATGCGGTGAACGCAAGCCCCAGGGCACCGAGAGTGAGGTCATTGTTGGGTTCCTTTTCCCGCAGCGGGACCAGAATGTCGACCGCTTGGCCGACCGCTTTGAGGGCGCTGTCCCGCGCGCCCTGTCGGCTGAAGATGTCCGACTCGATGAGCCGGTTCGTAGCCTGCTCCCGGAGCCACCGGTTCTCCTGCCCGCGACGCACGGCCATGAGCTGCCGCCAATTCTCGGTGGAGGCATTCAGCAGCATGAGCACTCGATCAGCCGGCACTCCGGTCTCGGATTGGATTTTTGCGAGATTCCGCTGGGTGTCGGCCAGGGATTCGAGGAAATCGGCGTCCGGGGTGCTCCAATTTTGCTTCACCTGATCCATCAGCCGGTAGGCATCCTGAAAATGCGTGGCCGCTTCAGTGAGGTGGCCTTGTTCCTGATCGATCAATCCGGCAAACCGGTGCGCACTCGCCACGGTGAGGACAAAGTCCGGTTCATTGGCGAACAGTTTGATGATCTGACCGTAATAAACGCGGGCTTCGGCCAGCAACTGGGTCCGCTCGGACCGGAAACCGGGCACATCGCTTTCCCGGTTTTTGAAAAGAGCCTGAAAGAAGAGATCCGTGTTGCGCTGGGTCAGCCGCATCATGGTGCGCGTCTGGGCATTGCTCTGGGCGAGCAGCTCTTTCGCGTTCGCATTGGCCAGGGCATCCGCATCGGCCTTCGCCCTCTCCTGCACGTTCTGGGTCAGGCTTTGATTCAAGGCGCTCTGGTTGGCTTCCAACTGCTGGCGGATCTTCTGCAACGCGGCGAGATCCTGCGCCATCTGGTCCGCTTCTTTTTTGCTGGTGCCATAGCCCAATCCCAGCATCACGGCGCCTGCCGTCACGAGGAGCGAGAGGAAGGACATCGCGATCGCGGCTCTCCGCCAGAAAGGCCTGACACCTCCCTGGATGACTTTGACCGGCGGCCCTTTTTCGGCGAAGGCTTCCTCGACCCGCCGCTTGTTCTCGCTGATGAGCTGGCGCTCGCGGTCCGCAAACTCCCGCTTCTGCGTCTCCAACTCGCGGGCGGCCTCTTCGGCGGTGCGGAGTTGGGCATCCAGACGCTGCCGCACCTGGGCCAGTTCTTCGGTCAGCTGGGCACGCTCGGCGTCCAGCGTCTCCTCCTGCAGGATGGCCTCCAGCGTGGCGTGGACTTCGCGCATGTCAGCTGGCCGCTCATGAGCATGGAGGGAAAGGCATTGTCCGATCAGATCACGCCGGGCCTGATCGGCCTTGCCGCCAAAGTCCGAAGGCCAAGTGATCGGGTCGGAGGCATCGAGGTGGTCGATATAGAGCTGGGGATCGTCAAAATCCCACTCCGTGTGGGAGCCATTTTTCCACTCCTGGTGCAATTCCGCAAGGCGGGGCATTTTGCCGGTGAGGAGCCGGTAGGCGATGACGCCGAAGGCATAGACATCGGCACATTTCCCATCGATCGGATCGGAGGACTGGGTGGCTCCGAGCTGTTCCGGGCTGGTAAAAAAACCCATGTCTCCGAGCTCGAGACAGTAGAGTTCAGAACTGTAGCCCTGCCCGGCATTGGCAATTTTGATGCAGGCATTGCCGTCCTCTCCGACGACGATGAGCAGATTGGCAGGCCGCAAACCGAGATGGGGCACGCCGACCCGGTGGAGATGGGCCATGCCCGAAGAAAGCTGCTCAATCACCGCCATCGCTTCCGCCTGCGGCAGGCCCGCCATCATTCCCTCCAGCGTGGGGATGACCCATCGGCCGGTCGAAGAGCTGCGCCGCCCGTAGACCGGAGTGGCGTAAAAGCAGGGCATCTCGGAAAAATCCACATCGACCAGCTCGACGACATTGGGATGGGTCGGAGAGGTCGCCAGTTTTTCCAGCACCGGCCCCAGCACTTCCGGCTGGATGGCCAGCGTTTTCAGGACCTTCAAAGCCCGCGACTCTTTGCCGAGGAAATCGGTCCGGAAGGTGAACCCAAAGGCATCCTCGGCGATGAATTCCTCGTAGGTGTATTCCTCGAGGTCTGGCAGATGCATCCCCATTCCTTTTGATCTAGCTGCTGCCCTTGCCTTCGCTGCCTCTCCCATGTTCCGGACGATGCCGGGGACTTTCCCGAGTTTCACGCGCACACCGTTCGGGCCAGGTCATCCCATTCGGAGTCAATGTCCTGAAGGCCCCGCACCGGACTTCCGGCTTTGGCGTACCAGTAACCAGCATTTCCGATGTCGCCTTCCATGAGGTGCAGCAGGGCGTGAATCCGGGAACCCAGCGGTGTTTCAATGTCTTGGGCGATTTCATGCGCTTCGTGCCAACGGGAATTCCGGCACAACCAGAGTGCCTTCATTTCACCAGTCATTTCCTCCAGCGGAGCCGGGTCTGCACGCACAGATTCCAGAAATGCGTTTAAATTCATCAGAACCGTAATTTACTCCCGGCCCCGCTCTCTGCAAGCATGGGAAACAGATTCGCGAATATTGTCGCAAAGTTGAGTCTGCGATTGGCTTTGATGGCATCGCCCGGAGCTGATCCTGCCGATCTCCGAATATGCAGAAACGTTGCAATTTCCGGGACCAAGTTCTAGGATGCCAACGCTTCAATCACCTTCCGCCATGTCCCTGCCACTGCTCCAGACCACCACCGTCGGTTCCTATTCCCCCATCGAATGGCTCCTGCAGGCACGCACCTCCCAGGCGGTGCTCGATGCCACGGCCGTGGTCATCGGCACCCAGACCCGCGCCGGCATCGATCTTCCTACCGACGGGGAACTGTATCGCTTTGATCCCGACCATCCGGACACCAACGGGATGATCGAGTATTTCACGCGCCAGTTCGGAGGCATCGATTCCCGCGTCGGCGTCACCGACGCCGCACGGTTCCTCGCCCGGCAGGATTTCGCCTGGCGCAATGCCCCGGCCGGCGTGGTCCGGGAAGCCCTCACCGAGGGCACCCTCGACCTTGTCTCGGCCTGCGCCCGATCCCGCAGCACCACTTCCGGGCCTCTCAAGTTCACCCTGACCAGCCCCTACATGCTGGCCCGGACTCTGCTCGATGACCATTACGGAGACTTCGACGCCCTCTGCCTGGCCATCGGGGATCTGCTCGCCGCCCAGGTCGCGGACTTGGCGTGTGACTGCGTCCAGATCGACGAGGCCAACATTCCCGGCAGCCCGGAGAATGCCCCCATCGCCGCCGCCGCGATCAACCGGATCCTCGACCGGGTCCGCGTTCAGAAAGCCGTCCATTTCTGTTTCGGCAACTACGGTGGCCAGACGATCCAGCGGGGAGCCTGGAGCGCTCTGGTGGAGTTTCTCAATGCCCTGCGCTGCGACCATTTGGTCCTCGAACTGGCCCACCGTCCCCAGGATGACCTTCAGGCCTTGAAAGACATCGACCGCCGCATCGGACTGGGCATCGGGGTCATCGACATCAAGGTCAACCACATCGAAACCCCGGAAGAGGTCGCGCGCCGCATTGAAACGGCCGCCGCCGTGCTCGGGCCGGAACGGATCGCCTATGTCCACCCGGACTGCGGCTTCTGGATGCTCAAGCGCAGCATCACCGACCGCAAGCTCGAAGCCCTCGTCAAGGGCCGCGATCTCTATCTGGGCGGACATTGACCCGGGCCCGGAGGCATTCCCGGCGGCGGGACCATCCGTTCACGGATTCCACCGCACCCAGACGGGAGATGCCCAGGCCATGTTACCATCGGTCTGCTCGACCCGCAGGTAGCAACGGTTCTCGCCTTCTGCCGGGGACTCGTCGGTCCATTGACCGGAGAAGTCCTTCGATCCGTCGACGGCGAATTCGTGACGCACCTTCTCATTGCAGACCAACGTAACCTTGGCGAGAGGCGCCGTGCCCTCGACTCGCACCGCATAGGCGGGCTTCTCCTTGGTTTCGAATGCTGACCCCATGGGATGCCCCCCGCAGGTGAACTCCAGATAAATCTTGTCCGTCGCCGCCATGCTCCGGCGCTCCCGCAGACCTTCCACGATCCCCTCCCTGGAATTCTCCTCCACATAGACCCCGCCATAGGAGACGTGCTGCGAGATGTGGTCGGAGCTGCAGAAAATGCCCAGTTTGTGTCCCAAGGACAAGGCATTCTGATAGACCCCGGCCGCATGGGGGCCAAAGTCCACAATCGGCCCCGGTGGCGCGGGTGATTTGCCACCGGAGTCCGCGGTGTAGGCTCCCTTGATCCGCAGACCGACCGTCGGCTGGGGCGCTCCGATCCCCTCGTAGCTGACCCGGGCACCTTGGAAAATCTCCACGGTGTTCTCCAGCGTGGCGTCGATCTGGTCATACTTGGCCCAGTCCGTCCCCATGCCGGTGGCGCCGGTGTGGCTCACGATGGCAAGCGGCTTCCCATAGGCCCGGAGCACCTTCCACAAGTCCGCCGGCTCGATTTCCCCCAATCCGGCTTCCACGGGATAGAGCGCCTGCCAGGGGGAGTTGCGGTAGTTGGCTCGCTGGATGTAGACGATGGGACCGCCCCGCTGGGCGAAAACAACATTGCGGTGCCCCCAGGGCCAGCGTTGTTCCCGCTCATAGACATAGAGGGCATTGAAACGGCCCGGGGAGTGGAAAGCGTCCGCCATCCGTTGGTTGTGCCACCATTCGTAGGGATCGTAAATCTTCGCGATGTCGGTGTGGTCCGACGTGCCGAGGAAATCGAGCTTGGCCATGTCGTAGGCATACCGAAAATGCTCGGCAATGCACCCATCGTATCCGGTGCGGCAGTTGGAAATGTCGGTGTGGCGGTGCACATCACCCCAGACCAGGGTCCAGCGCTTGCCTCCACTTTCCCAGACGTGGCGGTCATCCCGATCCCGCTCCGGAGTGTCCGGATTCAAACGCGCCCCCGGTTTCGCCAAGGGCGTCGGAGGCGGAGCGGTGACCACGGGCAGGGCGGCCTCCGTGTCGAGCACGGCCAGGTGCACGCCCGCTACGAGCGATTTCTTGGTGTTCCTTCCATCCGACGGCCAAACCAGGGAGAGTTGTCCCGTTGCCCCGGGCAAAAAGAAGGACCGGCGATCCTGGCCGAACGTACTCTCCGGAATCAACCGCGGCACACTCCAAGTCTTTGCCGAAAGGTCGTAGTGCGTCACCGCGATCCCCCACCAGAGATTGGCGTAAAAACGGAAGGCCATCCACGGGTTCCCCTTTGCATCGAGCCCCAGCGCCGGCAGGTTCACCGGCAGGTCCTTGGCGAGCGCGTGCCCCGCCGCTCCGGTGTCGATCTCCGTGAAGACAGTAGATCCGGTGTCAAAATGCCCGAAGAGCAGACGCTTCTGGCCATTGAACCCATCGTTGGGATTGTGTCCCCGCACATCCAACCCCCAGCGCTCGCGTCCCCGTTCCGCCGCGATCCAGAATCCCGTCCCCGCCTGGTCGGACAGCAGCGTGGCCCTCGCTTCGTAGGCGGCGGTGGCCCCGATCGGATGCGTCGCCACGACAGTGTCCCCGGACAGTTGGGCGAGGTAAACATTGAATTCATTGCCGCGCGAGCTGTCATAGACCACCCAGGCTTCTCCCTTGGCATCAAACGCCAGCCGGGGCTCCCAATCCCCGCCTTTTCCGCTGGCCACGGCAATCTCGGCTGACCAATCGGAGTCTCCGGGATTGAGGAATCGGGCATAAATATCCCCTTCCCCGCCGCGGAGCGACTGCCAGACCACTCCGAGGCGCCCCGTCGCACTCACCGCGGCGTGAGCGAAGCTGTCGCTCCCTCCCCCATTCTCCGCCAGACTGAGAACCGGTCCCGGACGAACCCCACGGAATGATCTCGCGCGCAAATGCATCACGTCATCCGCACCCACCTGTCCCCAGAAAGCCCAGAGCGTGCCATCGGGGATCGCCGCCAGAGCCGGCTGGTGCATCACTCCGGGGGTGTCACTGAGCGTGGTCATGGTCTCCAGCCCTGCTTCGGTCTGCCTAGCCAGAACGAGCCGGTCGGCAGTGCCGTCATGTTCCAGATACGCCACCCAGACCGTGCCCTGGGCATCGCGCACCGGGACCGGGAAGTCCCGCTGCACGCGGTCATCCCGGGATACCGCCGGCGTTCCCAGAAACGGCATCGGATCGGGCAGGGCAGGAACCGCCGGCCCCTTCGCTTGGCCTTTGCCTTTTGCGTTGCCTTTTCCTTTGCCTTTGCCTTTGGCCTGGGGCGCGCCGTTTCCGGCCGCCTTGGGAGAGGGCGGGGCCCCTGGATTGGGACCTTTTGGTGCCGCCGGATTTTGCTGGGCGATCAAGGCGAAACCCAATCCCACGGTGAGAGCACCAGTCAAGAGAGCAACGAGGGGACGAGGTTCCTTCATGCGATCGACTCTAGCGGACCCGGAAATAAAAGGCGATGCGAAATTCCCCCTTCAACAACGGACGGATCTGATCTGCCTGACCCAACCGACTGAGGGAGACAAGAGGTGCCTCGACTCAGGTCCCCAGATTGGATTCCAACAATCGGACCGACATCAGTCCCTCCAGCCTGAGGCAGACCCAGTTTCCGACAAGTCGGGGAATCTGCGCCGACCGGGAGGTCTGCAGGTGCGTTAGACAATCCTGGGCCGACGTCTCATCCGCGCATTGCAGAGCGAGGAGCGTGAACCATCGGTCGATCTTCCGCCCCGGCGGAGTGGTGCGGTATTCGACGAACCACAAATCGCCCGCGGGTCCGGCCAATTGGAGGGCGGAGGCATAACCCAGAGGAGGCTGCCCAATGATCAGTGGGATGAGTTCCCCGACGGGTAAGCCGGGATGTTCCTCCGGGACGAAACCCCAGTGCAGGTTTGCTCCCGGACGCCGCCCGGCCCAGCGGCGCAGGGAGCGCTCACGATATTTCTCCAACAGAGTCGCCAGCAACAACAATGCAATGACGCAAAGGATGAGGAGGAGCAGCCTGGGGATCATGACTTTGTGGCATCCGGTCCTTCCGTGGAGTCGGGCGAGACCCCGAGGCGAGCGCAGAGTTCGCGAAAAAGCGGGTCCCGCTCCTCATCCTGGAACCGCAGAATGAACGGACGCGGTGCCATGTCCCAGGGCGATTCGGCTTGGCCGTGGAGAAAGAGCAGCATCATCGCAAACTCTCCGGCGGTGAGGGCATCTCTCGTCCTGACTCCCCGCAGCAGCGCCGCCATCACCCGGGGTGGGTGATGCTCCTCCACCTCCAGCATCACCTGAATGAGTTGGTCGGCAGCGGACTCGTCTGCGAGCGCGGCGACGATCGCCTCCGTGCGCTCCTCCCCAGAGAACTGGCCGGAGGCGTGCGCCAGGATCATGGCCCGGGTCCGGGGATCGCCGTCATCATAGGCTTGGCGCAGGCGCCCGAGAGATGCCGGCGTGCCGAGCGCGGCGAACGCCTCAACGTCCCGCCAATCCTGAAGGCCGCGGGCAAGCAGCAGGCTCTCGATCGCGGTCCGATCTTCGACCGATGCTGTTGGGAGCAATGCAAGATCATACCCCACGCCGTCATGCCACCGCTCGTGGTTCATGGTCATGCTTTCATGGAAGCGGTCAACCAGGGGCGAAGTCATGGCAGGAAATCACTGGGGAGGCGGATCGCCCGGCAACGGCTCCACCCCGGCCCAGGTTTTCAGATAGTAACTGGCAACGCGGCGCACATCCTGCTGCATCACCCGGCTGTCGGTGCGGACTCGGGAGAGTTCCAGGATCTCGCCCAACTCGGGAAGAAAGTCGCCAAGATTCCTCCCACGCAAAGCCCGCACCGCCACCATCCAAGAGGTGAAGCGAATGGACAGATCCGCCGCGCCTTCATAGTCGGGATCTTCCTCCACCGTGGAAGCGTTGACCTTTTTGCAGCGGATCACCAGGTCCCGTCCGGCGGCGGTGACCACGGGCACCAAGGCCGCATCGGGGGACGGATGTTCCCCGATGAATCTCAGCGCCGCCTCGGCCTGACGCACATCCTCACCCAACATCAGGTTACCCAACTCGGCAACGTAGCCTTCCTTGCCGGTGATCCGCTCCATCGCGGTAGACCGGCGTCGTTCATTCTGCCACTCCGGGGTGTAGGGCAACCACTCCTGGATCGGCGCACCGGGAGGGATGGCGTCGAAAATGGCCTGCTCGGCGGCATCCTTTGCGGCGGCCCGGTCTTCCAGCGTCGGTGGCGGGGGCGGCGGCGGAATGCGTTGCACGCGGAAACGGTAGGAAGGCTGGGTGTCCGGCCACGGCGGGCTGCCAGAGGGCGGGCGCGGTCCCCAGTCGCTCCATTGCTCGTGTTCCTGGCCGGGATGCGCCGGCAAGGGCACCAAAAACCCTGCCAGAGCCTCGTCCCCGATGCGGGCATCCAGGCTGCGCTGCCCGCGCGAGGTGAAAAGGAGCACCTCTCCCGGAAGGACCCAGCGACCGTCTTCCAGACGGGACTGCGCAACCTTCAGCTCACCGGTCCGGGAAGCCCTCCGGGTCTGGTTCACCACCGATCCCAGCTCGAAATGGGGCTCTCCTTTGAGTTCCTTCGGAGAGGTCTTTTGGTCGACAGGCAGTCGGATTTCCACTTCCAGCCGGAGTTCCTCGCCTTCCAGGGTCGGAGGGATGTCGGCCAAGCCATGACACGCCAGCGCCACCAGCCCTCCGATCCCCAGCACGAGCCCCAGAGACACCGCCAAGGCTTTGCCAAAACCTGGATCAGCCCCCGCCGCGACCACGCGCGCGGTGATCAACCCGACCACGCCAGACGCGATGCCGCCAAGCAGGGCCAAGCCGATCACAAAAATGCCCGCCGCTCCCTCCCGGGAGGAAATGTGATACCAATCCACGCAGGCATTGGCGGTGAAACCCGCAAGCAATAGGCCGATCACACCCGTGATCAAGGCGATGAGGAGGGAAAGAGGCCAGTTCATGGGAGGTTGTGCCGGGCGTTGACCATTCCACTGTCAGCCAGGGCCGGCCAGGAGAAAAGGGAAAAGGGGCATCACCGGCGCAGGACCTGCCGAAGCCCCCAGAGGGCGAGGCCGCCCGAGCCGGCGGCAAGGGCGGAGTAAACCCCGATGACGAGCCAAAAGGTGGCCGGTTCCGCCGCGCGGGAGACGGAACGTTGCTGCGAAGGATGTTTCGAGGGGAAATGGGTCGTGCCGGTCTCAAGTCCCCGTTTCACGAACCATCCCAACCCAGCGGTGATGCCGAGAAGGATTGCCATCACCAGACACAGGGCGACCCACTGCTTGGCGGACACTCTGAATGCGGAGCCGGCCGGCACCGATCGCGGAGAAGGGACGCCCGCCGACACCGCCGTGCCGTCCGAGCCTTCGCCATGATACTCGTAGTCGGGTGGTCGGAACTCACTCTGGATGCGGGCAATGATCTCCCCGCGCCGGTGCCGTGCCCACTCAGGGTAAGCCAGCCAGCGGGCCGGGGAAGCGAAGTAAATGACATGGTGCGAGGGCCCCATCAGCATCTCGCCGTCGAGATCGAGGCGCTGCCATCCGCCAGGCTGCCTCTCCTCATAATACATCCGGTCGCGCCCTTGGTGCCCCACTCTCCAATCGCACGCACCCTCAGTCGGTGGCAGGTGCTCCTTGCGCGGGTCTTCGTCGCCCCGAGGTACCATCGAGGTAACACCGCCCCTCGTCCCGGCAGCCTTTCCGGTCATGCCGCACTCGGAGCGCACCGACCGCGAAAGAAGCTTTGCCAGCACAAGGGCGCTCACCACGATGATAGGCATACTGTGATGGTTGGAACCCGACGCCAGCACGGTGGTCCGCACTCCATCAGGCGAGAGGGTGACGGTGTCCGTGGGACGACGGGTGCCGAGTTCGTGGGCTTGGTGAGCGATCAGACCGGCCAGCAGGACCAGCACCCCGGCCCAGCCCCAGGACCGGCGGCGCAGCAATCCAATCCCCGCCAGCAGCGCCAACGGCGGCGCCACCACGACAGTAAAAAAACCCGCCGCATCGGCCGCGTCCGTGCCATGGCTCCGGGCCACCACCATGAGAAGGGTCATTCCACTGACCGGAAGCGCCAGCGCGCCCAACCCGACCACCAGCCAGGCCAGAGCAGTGACGAAAGCGGACCGCTCGGGGCGGGAAGGGGCGCGGCAGAAGGGAGTGTCCGAATTCATGACCAGGAAAGAGGACAAGGATCGAAGGCTGGGAGGTTGGCAAGGAGAGAAAAAGCGACGACCACCCCGCGGCCATCCCCTCTATTCTTGGTGAGGTTCTTGTTTGAATCGTTTGTCGTATTCAGGATCCAGGGTTCCGAAGATCAAGTCCCAGAAAAGGGTGTAGAAGCCAAAATTATAGTCAGGATGCTCGTGATGTTCCGCGTGAAAGGTGGAGGTGCCCACCAACCCTGCCACGGGAATGCATCTCAAAGATGGCGGAAAAGGCTCCACCCCGGAATGGCCGATGGTGCCAAAGAGCACGTTCAGAGTGAGGTAGCCGATCAACCCACCCAAGGTCATGGGGTAAACCATGAGGAACAGAATCATCAAAGCACCAAATCCGACCACTTCAACCGGGTGCAGGACGAAGAGACTGATGGGGTTCGTGGCCTCATGGCGGTGATGAAACCCATGGAAGAGTCGGTAGAGCGATGGCCGGTGGGCCAACCGGTGAAAAACATACATCCCAAAATCCATCGCCAGAAGCATGACCAGACCATCGAACGCGGATCGCCAAAGGCTGGTCGGGCCGATCGTGATAACATCTTCGGTCCACAAGAGCCAGCCACCGACAGAAACGCCGGCATTCAGGATCACGGAGATCAGGGCGGCGATGACTTCGATGGGGCGAAGGGCCTCCCAACGATCAAAAAGACGCTTGCGGGGGAACCAAGATCCGAGCCCCCAGCAAAGGACAACCGAACCGGCGAAAATCCCGCCATTCGCCGCAAGAAAAAACAGCCAAGCCTCGGCCAGTGAGGCCGCCCTAAGTTGTTCCAGCATTGTATTTTGGGCTAGCAGTCAACGGAGAAAGGGAAACGCCGATGACCCGACAGATACCCTACGAACCGTTGTCTGCATCTGATATTGTTCGGCGACACTGGTTGCATTGTTAATTGCTTCTTCGCGGCTTCACGCCGTAGTGCGTGCATACGAGCGAAGCCGTCGAGAAGTCGAGGTTGTCGGCGGCTGTCTTGTAGATGTCGTGCTTCATGAGGACGGCGACAACGTGATAGAACTGGACCTGTAATGCGGTGGCGAGGTCGCGCACTGTGATGGGATCGGTGAGCGAGACCTCCGCAGGACAATCTTCTGGTCGCTCGAGTAGCTCTCGGAGCGAGTCTGCGGTCAATCGCGTTAGGATAACGTTGTAGTGTATTCGTTTTCAATCTCTTTTGAGTGAATTTTTTCCTCCAAAAACGCTTGATTTTTGCCAACGCCCAGCACGCTGGGAATGTTCGAATGCCATCTTCTGCCCCCTGCCGAATCCCTCGATCTCATCGCCCGTGATTCCGGCCTGATGCAACGCCATTCCCGCAAGTTTTCCGCCGCCGGCTTCCTTCTCGCCCTCCTCCAATCGGTCACCAAGGGCGACACCTACCACAACCACCTCGTCATGCATCTTGGCTCTTTCGTCCGCACCTCCATGACCCGCCAGGCCATTCACCAACGCTTCGGCCCAGCCTCCTCGGCATTCCTCTTGGGCGTCCTTCACACCGTGCTCGCAAAACGGTTTCCAACCGTCATTCGCGACCTTCGCGGCGGCTTGTTTGGGCGGGTGCTGATCGAGGATTCGGTCGTCATTTCCATGGCTAAGAGCAACGCCGAAAACTTCCCCAACCATGGCAACGGGCGCTGCGCAACGGCTGGCTGCAAGTGCCTGCTGCTGGTCAATCTGCTCAATGGGATGCCTCTTGATTTCCAGCTCCACGCCGCCCGCGAAGCTGACCAGTCCCTCGTCTTCGAAAGTGTCAACGGGTGCCGCAAAGGTGATCTCCTGATCCGCGACATGGGCTTCATTTGCATCGCCTCGCTGCGCGAGATTGGCCGGCGCTAGGCTTTCTGAATCAGCAGGTTGCCAGCCAGCGTCTCCCTTTGCGCCACGGACGGGACGCCCCTGGCCAAACTGCTCAAATCGACGAAAGGCAACCGCATTGATCGTGCCGCACGGCTCGGACGGGAGGGGCTCTGCTGTCGTCTTGTTGCCTTTCGTCTGCCCCCGGTAAAGGCCGCCGCCAACCGACGCCTTCTCAAGCGGGAGGCCCAGCGCCGTTGAGTCATTCCTAATAAAGAGAGCCTGCACCGAGCTGGCTGGCGCATCCTCGTCACCAATCTCGACGCCAAACTGCTCGACTCCCGGCGCATTTACGACTTTTACGCATTGCGATGGAGTATTGAATAGCGCCGAAGGTCTGGAGGCGCTTTGGACGAAGTGAGCAACGCGAGCGGAGCCCGCAGGGCGAGCCACCGGGGGGCGGCGGCGGGTCAAATCCAGTTCCGCGCTTTCAAGCAGTCCTGCCAACTGAGCCGCGGACTCAGGCACAAAAGCGGTTTCCACCACATCGAGGCCATGGTGCTCGCCGCGATGATCTTCCATCTGTTGACACTCCATCTGCACGCCCACCTGGCGAACAGGCAGGAATATTCCGGTGCCATCAGCCTTGAAAAAATCAGCGACGTCTTTTCCATTCATCTCATGCGGATCACCAGCGCGCCCGAGACCTGGCGAATGAATATCGATCCCAGACACCTCAAATACGACAAACGAAAGCGTCCTAACCATTGGGAGTCAATCAACTACTGCTTAACTTGACGCGATTGGGTGGGCGGGTGGGTTACCGTTTCGTTGGATCCGTGGCGATTGGTATTGCTGCGGGGTTTTTCCAATGGAGAGTTGCTACGACTCGGCCTGAAGGGTCTAGCACTTCAGCGAGATCACCATTTGTCCATCTGACGGTGAGTTTATCTGCTACCTTCGCCAATATGACAGTTTGTTCGCTGATCTCCATATCCGTATAGGGCGGCTCGGTTTCTCCAATCTTGGCTCGTACATTTGGACCTTCAGCCGTGAGCTTGACCGCCTTGGTTTTCACTGGAGAAAGGAAAGTTCCTGTGGGCACAACAAGCCAATCCGTTCCGTCTTTGAAGATATCGAACGATCCCACATCACCAGTGGCCAATCGCAAGCGGTCAGCGCCAATCTTGCTCAGAGTCCATGCCATCCGTTGTGCGGCACCAGTATCAACCAATTCAGTCTTCACTCCCGTCCCAGTTGTGCGAAAGACCTTCACGCTTCCCGAAGAACCATCGATCAAAATCGTGTCAGTGCCGATGACGATTTGCTCAGTTGCCTGCTGAAGACCGCATCCGTTCAGCATGATCAGTTGTGTGCAGGCCAAAATCGCAATACTGAGAGGTGATTTCATGGTCAGTCTCATACTATTTCTTGAAGGGCCAGCCCTCGCCTTTGCCTTTGCCTTTTG
>JADZAX010000628.1 GCA_020852405.1 Verrucomicrobiales bacterium | reverse complement strand
TGGAGGCTGGGGAGTCCTGGCCCCCCCCTACCTCCACCGTGTTTCTATCTCGTTTCGCGTGGGATGAGATCAGCAGGATTCCCTTATTCGGGCTTTTTGGGAGCGCCTTCAGGTTTTTTGGGAGCTCCTTCAGGGCGTCCACCGGGACCTCCTTGACCAGGTCCGCCTTGGCCGGGGCGGCCACGGCCCTGCATCATTTTGGCCATTTCTTCCTTCGTCAATTTACCGTCTTTGTTCTCATCGATGCGGCCGAACATTTCCTTGACGCGCTTTGCTTGGAATTCCGCGAATTCCTTTTCACTGATATCGCCGCTCTTGTCGGTATCGATTTCCTCGAAAGGAGGCATCTGCATGCGTCCTCCGGGGCTTCCGGGACCACCTGGTCCTCCGGGAGGGCGCTCTGGCTTTGGTTTGTCGTTGTCCTCTGCGGAAACAAGGGCAAGGGAGAGAGGCAGCACCAGCAGGGCGGCCAGTTTGCTAAGGGTGGTCGTGATTTTCATGGTAGTCGGTTCGATCCCAGGATGCTGAAAGACCGGGAATCGGCCGCATACCTGAGTCAGTATTGGAAACCCCATGGATTTGAGATGGTCTCGCGCATTTTTCTGATCCCGGCGGTATTTCCGCAGGAACGCCCTCATTGACAGTGCTCTCCCCCGACGCGACGTTGCGATCCGCCTCATGACCAAACACCTCGGAAACTGGATGATCGGAGCCGCGGTGGCGGTCTTTTCCATTGTCGGGTTGTCCCGTCTGGATTTCGACGTCGATGTGCTGGCTCTTTTTCCGCCCGACCTTCCCGAGACCGAGGGGATGCGGGTATTCTTCCAACATTTCAGCAGGGAGAATGAAGTGTTGATCTCGCTGCAGGGCGACGATGCGGATGCCGTGCGGGAAACGGCAGAGCATCTCGCCACCGCCATCCAAGGGTCGCCCGGGCTTGCCGACCAGGTGGTTTGGCGGGCTCTTCTGGAGGAAAGCCCCCCTTCCTCCGGGGATGGCAGCGCGGTTGGGAGTGGCCAGGGAAGCCCTTCCGATACGCTGGGCACGGGAGCCGAACTGATCGCGTGGTCGTGGTGGAACGGTGACACCGATGCGCTCCGCAAGCTGACGGAAAGGCTGGAAGGCGACCACCTGACCACGACCCTGAAGGATGCCGTCGAGGAGCTTGGTTCCGCTTTCATCAATGAGGACGTGGTGCGCCTCGGCTACGATCCCCTGCGCGTCAGCGTATCGCCGGGAGGCATGGCATTGGAGGAGAGTGGCGCGACGGGCGACGCTTTTGTTTCTCCCGATGGCACCTTCCGAGTTCTTTATGTCGGGCTGGCTGGAGGAGAAGCGGCGGACTACCGGGAAACTGCCGAACGCATCCGGCAACTCGAGACATTGGTCCAATCCACCGTCGGTGAGGACATCTCCACCGGATTCACCGGCGAACCGGTCTTTGTCGCCGAGATTTCCACCGGCATGGAGCGCGACATCCGGGGCTCCTCGATCGGCACCACCGTGCTGATCGGTTTGCTTTTCTGGATCATGCACCGCACGTTCCGCCCCCTGGTCTGGCTGGTCTCGATGGTGCTGCTGATTTTCGCGATCACCCTTTCCGCCGGGGCTCTTTTCTTGGGACGGCTCAGTGTCCTCACCGTCGGCTTCGCCGCCATCCTGATCGGATTGGTGGTGGACTATGGAGTGGTGATCTACCGCGAGGCCGGACATGATCCCCAACTCCACGATCCGCGTCGGCTCCGCCGTGCGGTGGCCCCGGGAATTCTCTGGGCGGCCCTGACGACGGCGGTGGTGTTCTTTTCACTGAATGTGTTCAGCCTGCCGAGTGTGCGGGACCTGGGCAATCTGGTCGGCATCGGGATTCTCGTGGGAGCGGTGATCATGGTGTCGATTTACCTGCCTTTTTGTGCGAAATTTTTCTCCCGTCCCGACCTGGGATCCACGATTCCTGACACAGTTCCTTTCCATGACCATCCCGGACGGAGAAATCTCTGGCGGGGTATCAGCCTCCTCCTGATTCTGACCTGCCTAGGCGGCCTGTATGTTGGGGGAATGCCTCTTTTGGAGAAGGACTTCCGTCCCCTCAGTCAGCGCCGCAGCCAAGCCACTCGGGCATTTGAAGAGATCCAGGACCGGTTGTTCCCCGGCGGACGGCAATCGATCCCGCTCGTCGCCACCGGAGCCACACCGGAAGAAGTCCGCCGCAATGCCGGGAAGGCCCGGGAAACTTTGGAGGAAGCCCGCCAGCGGGGGGAAATCAGCCGTTTCACACTCGAACCGGGGCTGGTGCCGGAGGAAGCCCTGCAAGCGGCCAACGCGCCGCTCATCGGAAATCTGGTGGCCCGTCGTGAGGACATTCGGAAGGCCATCCTTGAAGCCGGATTCACTGACGAGGGCAGCGCTTTGTTCCTCTCGGTGTGCGATGCCTGGGCCCGCTTTGCCACGGCCACCGAACGCCCGGTTTTGCCTTCCAGTGACCTCGGTCGCTGGTTGATTGGAAGGGCGTATTCGGACAAGGCAGGCTCCCCCGCCTTGCTCGGCAGTGCCCTGCCATCCGAGCAGGAGGGCGTGGCCTCCAGCGACTGGACGACCGCATTGCGCCGGCGTCAATTTGCGGGATTCCAAGTCACCGGCTGGACCGTGTTGACTGCGGCGTTGATCGAAAGAACCGGCAGCGACCTCTTGCGCGATCTGGCGCCGCTCAGTGCGCTACTCGTCCTGATGTTGCTGGTGACTTTCCGGAGCCTTTCCGACACCCTGCTTTCCCTGGGTTGTCTGCTGCTCTCAGGACTCGCCTTGATGGCGGTGACTCGGCTTTTTGGATGGACCTGGAACTATTTCAATCTCGCGGCTCTGCCGATCCTGCTGGGAACCGGCATTGATTACTCCATCCACATGATCCTTGCCCTGCGTCGTCACCAGGGGAACCTCACTGCTGTGCGCCAAAGCATCGGCCGGGCGCTCTGGTTTTGCGGCCTGTCCACCGCCCTTGGATTCGGATCGCTCACCTTCGCCTCCAGCAATGGCCTTTCCAGCCTTGGACTGGTCTGCGGCACCGGCATTCTGCTCAACATGCTGATTGCGGTCTACCTCCTGCCCCACTGGAGACGCCAACGAACTTGAGGGGCCAAGCAGGAGGTGCCAGCCCTCCCTTCCTCTGGTTCCAGTTGGTCAGAATGCGAAGCCTGGCAGGCCTGTTCCCGCCTGTTCCGGGGCTTGCGTATTTCCGAGAGCGAGGCGAGTGTATTCCGTCACCATGGGCACCCCTTTCCTCCTTCGCATCTTGGCCCTCCGCCTGGCGCTCCCTATCCTGCTTTTTAGTTCGGGGGTCACTGGCATCGGTTCCGCGGCCGCGGCCGAAGCCTTCACGGAGGATTCGCCGGAACATCAGGCCTTGCTCCTCGCCAGTCCCTTTCTGGAGCGCCCCGCCTTTACCCTGCGCGAAGATTACTGGCAGGGAGGCCTCTCACCGGAACTGGGTCACGCGGTGAAGCTGCAGTTTTTCAAAGGAAACGTCTACCGGCTGTTCATGGGGATCCACACCAAGAAAAAGCCGACCGGAGCGACGCTCCACCTGCACATTTTCAATGAAAAAGGTGACGAAGTGGCCCATGCGACCTCGGCGGGAACCCAGCCCTTTTCTGCCATGCTGGAATACAAAAGCCGCAAAACGGGGGCCTATTTGATCCTGATGCGGTTGGAAACTGCACCGGAGGACTCCAAGACCGATCCCAAGACGGGCTTTCCCTGCGTCCTCTTTTATGGTTGGGAATAGGACCGATGCTGGTCACGCGTCCCTGATCAACCGGGCCGCATAGGCCCCGTCAAAGCCGTCGCGCCACGGCAACTCAGCCTCGCTGTGATCCAATCGCAGTCCGGGATGACGACGGCAAAGTTCCGCGACGACCGCTTCATTTTCCTCCGCATCGATCGAACAGGTGCTGTAAATCAAACGACCTCCATGGCGCAGCAAGGGGAGGAGGCGCTCCACGAGATCGATCTGCAGGTGGTGCAACCGGGTGAACTCCCGCTCGTCAATCCGCCACCGCACATCGACCCGACGACGCATCACCCCGGTGTTGCTGCAGGGGACGTCGGCCAGAATGGCATGGAATCCGCCGCCCCAGCGCAGATCACCGAGCCAGGCGGGTGGACCGGGCGCGAGCCAGTCGGTCTCGGCAATGTGGACGTCTCCGGCATGGAGGCGCTCCAGATTCTGCCGGAGACGCCGGAGACGCCCTCCGGGACGGTCGCAGGCCACCAGGGTGGTGCCTGTGCCAAGGGAGGCGGCCAGCAGACTGGTTTTGCCGCCGGGCGCGGCACAGGCGTCCAGCACGCGTTCTCCCGGCTGCGCGTCAAGCATCCGGCAGGCCAGAGTGGTGCTGGGATCCTGAATGTAGATGGCCCCGGAATCGAGCCACTCGTGGGGGATGGGGCCTTCGATCTGAAAGAAACCGGGCGCTCCCGGCACCTTGTGGGATTCATACGCGGCCAAGACCTGCGCCCGGGCAGCTTCGGGAGCCAACGGATTGATCCGGGCATAGACCGGGGCCGGTTCGTTGTCCCACCGGCACTGGGCCAGAGCCGCTTCCTCACCCCAGGCGGAGGTCCAGCGATCCACAAGAAACTGCGGATGAGACTGGGCGATACTGACCGGCCAGGCATCCATCATGGCTTCGAGCGCACCGCGTTCCCGGTCAGCGCGTCGCAGCAAAGCATTGACGAAACCGCGACCATTGCGTGCCAGAGCCACCGTTTCCCCGACGGCGGCATAGGCAGGAATGTGGGAGTGAAAGATCTGGAAGAAACCGAGCCGGAGGACATTCCGGGTCTCCCGGGTCACTCGTCCGCTCCTCAGTTCATCGATCAAGCCGTCAAGCCGGGTCAGATGCCGCAGCACCCCATAGAGAAGTTGCTGCAAAAAGGCGTGATCCAAGGGACCAAGCCGCCTGGCCCGGCTGATGTCTTCGAGGATGTCGGCCGCGTGTCGCGACCCGTCCTCCCACTCACCCAGCGCCTCCAGAGCGAGGCGTCGCACGGGAGTGGTAGAAGACGGCGGAGGAGGAGAGCTCACGATAATGGAAGTGCCGGGGCCCGGCCGATCCCGCGGTAGTTGAATCCGAACCGTTTCATGGTCAGCGGATCGAGAAGATTCCGGCCATCAAAAACCAACGGGGCCTGCATGGCGGCACGAACCGCGGCAAAATCGACCTGGCCATACTCCGGCCACTCGGTCGCGATGACGAGAGCTTCGGCTCCGGTCGCGGCTTCCTCGGGCGATTCGCAAAATTCGATCCTGCCCGCGATGGGCAACTGGCGGGCTTTGTCCATCGCCTTGGGATCGTGCACCCGGACCCGTGCCCCCTCGGCAAGAAGCCGCTCCACCAGATCCACCGCGACCGAGCAGCGGACGTCGTCCGTGTGCGGTTTGAAGGCGATGCCCCACACGGCAATGGTTTTTTCTTGGAGAACCCAGAGGGAGTCCCGGATCGCTTTGACGAAGCGGTCAAGCTGCCGGGTGTTGATGTGCTGAACCTCCTTGAGGAGATCGAAGGGCACCCCGAGGTCGTCCGCGATGGCAATGAAAGCGGCAAGGTCTTTTGGGAAGCACGACCCCCCATAGCCGATGCCGGCATTGAGGAAAGAACGGCCGATGCGCTTGTCCATCCCGATCCCCTCCGCCACCTTCAGGACGTCGGCGCCACTGGCCTCACAGATCGCGGAGACGGCATTGATGTAGGAAATCTTCAAGGCCAGAAAAGAATTGGCGGCGTGCTTGATCAATTCAGCGCTGTTGATGTCGGTGACCAGCACCGGAGCAACAAAGGGTTCGTAGACCTTCTGCATGCGAGCGAGGGCCCGGTCGCTGTTGACTCCGATGACAATGCGATCGGGTTGCATGAGGTCGGCCACGGCACTGCCTTCGCGGAGGAATTCCGGATTGCTGACGACGTCAAAATCCGCATCCGGAGCATAGCGACGAATCGTTTCAGCGACTTTCTCTCCGGTCTTCACCGGGACCGTGCTCTTGTCGACCACCACTTTGTAGGAATCGATCGCCGGGGCGATTTCCCGGGCCACTTTCTCAATGAAGGAGAGATCAACACTGCCATCCGCTTGGGGCGGCGTTGGCACGGCGATGAAAATCACATCACCAGACCTGACTCCTTCGTGTGTGTCGGAGGTGAAACGGAGACGTCCGGCGGCAACATTCCGCAGCACCATCTCACTGAGACCCGGCTCATAAATGGGAATCTCGCCTTTGAGGAGACGGGCGATTTTGGCCTCGTCGTTGTCCACACAAAGAACTTCATGGCCGACTTCGGCAAAACACGCTCCGGTGGTGAGTCCGACATAGCCGGAACCGATGATGGATAGCTTCATAGAGGAGTAACAAGGATCGCGGAGGGCGCGAAAGCTGCGACTATAGGCCCGAACGCGCCACCGGTCATCTGAAAAACCGGGGGGAGATGCCGGAAGGCTCCGGAACAACGCGAACGGCCCCCCATCCTTCCGGGTCCAGATGTTTTCCCCTGCTCAGTCCATTGTTGAAGCTCAGGGCAATTTCGCGCGATCACGCCGCTACGCAGCCAAGCGCTTCCGTGGGAGTCTGGTGCGATGCCTTTTCGTCTGATCCTTCTGACACTCGCCATGGTGCGACTGGGATCGCCCGCATTGCTGAAAGCGGCAGAAATCAATGCGGCGGATGCGCTGTTTTTTGAGACCACGATCCGTCCTCTCCTGGTTGAGCGTTGTTTCGAATGCCATTCTGCCAGATTGGGACGCGAGGAGGGAGGGCTCGCTCTTGACTCATTCGCCGCCCTGACCCGGGGCGGCCAATCGGGACCTGCGGTGATCTCCGGCGAGGTGGCAAAAAGTCCCCTGCTCACCACGCTGCAAAGTTCGCCCACTCCGCCGCCCAAAGTCCCCGCGCATGTGGTGAACTCCACCGTCTTGGGCAATCTCACCGCCTGGGCAGGGAGAGGCGCTCCTTGGCCGGAATCCCCGTTACCAGTCGCCACCACAGCGGAGGAGATCTCCGCCCTGCGGAAAAAGGCCGAACGTCACTGGGCCTTCAGGCCTCCGCAGCAGCCGACTCTGCCACAGGTGAAAAATAGCGAATGGCCGCGGGACCGGGCTGATTATTTTATTCTGGAGCGCCTGCAAGCCAACGGATTGGCTCCCTCGCCGGATGCCGACCGCACTGTCTGGCTGAGACGGGTATCGTTTGATGTCATCGGATTGCCCCCGACAGTCAGCGAATTGGACGACTTTCTCGCCGATCCCGATCCCGATGATGAAGCCTGCGCGCGGGTCGTGGACCGCCTCCTTGGCTCGGAAAGTTTCGGCGTCCGGTGGGGCCGCCATTGGTTGGACCTCTCCCGGTTTGGAGAGTCCACCGGGTACGACCGTAACATGACCTATCCCCTGGCCTGGCGGTACCGGAATTATGTCATCGAGGCCCACAATCACGATGTGCCCTATGATCGGTTCATCCGGGAACAGCTCGCCGGCGACTTGCGGCCCGCGGACACGCCGGAGGAGCGGGATCGGCTCGCGGTGGCCACCGGATTCCTCGTGGTCGGTCCCAAAACCCAGAATGAAAGCAACCTTCTCCTCTACCGGATGAATGCGGTCGATGACCAGATCGATGCCACCTGCCGGGCCTTTCTTGGACTCACCGCCAATTGTGCCCGCTGCCACGATCACAAATATGATCCCATTCCCACGCGGGACTATCATGCGTTGGCCGGCATTTTCCGCAGCACGCGGCAGTTTTCCGGTGCCCAGACGAATGTGAGGGATGAAGACGGAGCCGCCTGGCCCCTCGGTCCGGATGCCACCGAGCGCCTCCGCCGGTTGGCGGAACACGCCGCCGGGGCCGCCGAAGCGCAGCAGACCTATCTGGCGAAGGTCAAAATCCGAAACGACATTCGCGAAGCCCTTGAGCAAGAGGGCAAAGATTGGAAAAAATCCCCCACCCCCGAACTGCAGGACGCGGAGAACGAGGTGCAACGACACCAAGGACTTGTCAAAGCGGCCAACGAGAATCCCCCGGTCGCCCCGGATTGGGCCATGGCTGTTTCCGACGCCGCTGAAATGATCAACTGCCCGGTGTTTGAGAAGGGTGAAATTTCCCAACCCAGGGAGGTCGTCCCGAGAGGCGTTCCCACGTTGTTGGGTCTCGAAACTACCCGCATTCCGGCGGACCAGAGTGGACGGCGCCAGCTCGCGGATTGGATCGCCTCTCCCCGGAATGCCCTGACAGCCAGGGTCGCCGTGAACAGAGTCTGGCAGCATCTCTTTGGAACCGGATTGGTCGCCTCCTCCGACAACTTCGGACTGACAGGAACACCCCCGAGCCACCCTGAGCTGCTCGATGACCTCGCCCTGCGGTTTACCCAAGAAGGCTGGTCAGTAAAATCCCTGCTGCGGTCGCTGCTCCTGAGCCGGACCTACCGTCAAAGCTCGTCCTCGAATCCTGAAGGAGAGCAACGGGATCCCGCCAACCGATGGCTCTGGCGTCAGCCTCCCCGGCTGTTGGAGGCCGAGGTGCTCCGGGACTCGCTGCTCGCCGTCAGCGGAGAACTCGATCCCGCTCCTCAGCAAGGCTCGCAGGTCACGGACATCAGTGAAAAGCAGTCCAACCCGCAGCAACGCGAAATCGGTCGAAGGGATTTCCTGGTCAAGGACATCACCGGCGACACTCGCTACCGCTCCGTCTATCTGCCTTCGGCCCGCAGTGCCCAGCTGGATGCCGTGATGTTGTTTGACGCCGCCGACCCGAATCTTGTGATTAGTCAACGCAAATCGGGAGTGGTTCCTGCCCAGGCCATGTATCTGATGAACAGCGACTTTGTCTGGCAACAGGCCAGGTTGACAGCCCTGAAACTGCTCGCCATGGAACCTGCCGAGGACGATGCCCGACTCCGGAAAGCCTATCGGATCATCCTGGGACGCAAACCGACCGGACGCGAGGAAGCGCTCTTCCTCGCTTACCTCTCCGGTAACACCAACACCCCGGAAGCATCATTGATTTCCTGGAGTTCGCTGGTGCAGGCGCTGTTCTGCACCGGGGAGTTCCGCACCGCATATTGAGGCCGGTCTGGCCGGGGTCCGGAGAACTCGATCAAGATCATCCAGGAATATCGTTTCAACCAGGGAACCAGCCAGAAAACCGACTGGTCAATCGCGTGCAAGACGGCCCTCAAAGACCGGAACACCGGACGGTTCCGGAACGGCACCGCCAGCAGGGTCAGGACATGAAAATGCCGGACCTGAACCACCTGAAAAAACTGCTTCAACTTCGCGAGATCCTTCATCAACAGCGGATGCTCGTCAGACGTTCGCAGGTTCGGAGTCAGGGTCCGGTAACGGTTGATGACCGGATTGTGGCCCATCGGCTCGATGAAAACACCCATCCCTTGAGGGGCCATCACCCGGGCCAGTTCGGAAAAACTGCGATTCAAATCGAGGTGATGGAGAATGGAATTCCCGCAAATGACATAGAAGCTTTCGTCTGCGAAATCCATGTTTTCCGCATCCATAACCCTGAAATCG
>JADZAX010000627.1 GCA_020852405.1 Verrucomicrobiales bacterium | reverse complement strand
CGTGGCCGGATCCTTCCAAACATCCCCGGCATAACCATCCGCGATCTTTGTGGGTTCCCCTCCGCCGAAAGGAACGACGTGGCAGGTGCCATGACGGAGGTCCGAGTAGACCACCTGATTTCCGTCTGTGGTCAGAGTGGGGCGCGCGTAGCTGCCTAGCGTTTTCAGGATCGGACGCTCTCCTTTGGTATCCTCCGTGTCGAATCCCCACAGCTCTCCGGTGGACTTCTTCTGGAATGGATCATCCACATGTTCCGTTCGCGTCCAGACCAGCCGTATCGGCCCGCCCGCCGCGGAGCGGAGTCGCCGGGCGATTTCTGCCTGCGGGACGGACGCGCTGGGTTCGAGATGCGGGGTCAGGTGGGCGGTCACTTCTGCCTCGTAGATTTCGATGCCACTGATGAAAACCTCATCGCCGGTGGTCTTGTCTCCCCGGATGACCAATCCGTCGCCATTCACGACCTTGATGATGGAGTCGCTCACCGTGGGAACGAGGGGTGCCATCGCGGACTCCTCCGGAGAGAAGTCCCTCAGCACTCTGACGCCTCCGACCCAGATATCCATGCGATGATGGTTGCCCCGTTTGGCATCCACGAAATGCAGCAGGACGCGGTAAAAGCCCTCTGGAAGGTCAGGAAATTCATACCGGAACTCGCTGCCACCGCGGACCGTGGTGTAGAGGTTTGGGGGGCCTGCTTTGGCAATGCCGCCCGTCCTGCAATCCTTGGCTCGGAATCCCATCTCCCGGGGAGATCCTTCTTTGGTAAAGGGAGTGTCGGGTGACCAATTCATCCCGCCCCAGACGGTGAGGGATGGGCCGCCACAGTTGATGCGGATCACGGGTTCCGGTCCGGGCTCGGAGCAGCTGACGAGAAATCCTGCCAAAAGACACAGCACCAAACCGCAATGGCTGAAAAGGGCCGACCACTTCATGTCCTTATGATACGGGAGGACCGCTCATGAGGCAAGCAGTTGGCGGTGCGGTGAGGCGGCGCACCCTCAGGCCATGCTGCGGATATGGACCCAAGTATGGACGTGAGGATCCCCCCGGAAATACCACACCATCGCCGGCCCTTCCACTTGCCAGACATCCCACACCTTGTCGGAACCAATGTCCTGCTTTTTAAAGTAAGCAAAATGAAGGTCGTCAAGCTGAGGCGTCACCAACCGCATGGCCTCTTCCCGGTCTTCCTTTCGGAAGGGAAGCAATAGGTCCGAGAGGACTTTCTGGGCGAGGGCTTTCTGGTCGGTGGTCAGATCCGCCATGGCAATGCCCTCGAGTCCTTCCTTTTTCCGGGATAGTTTCACCGTGTCGGTGCCCCGTTCCTCCCGGCCTTCCGCATCTCGCAGAGCCTGATTGCGTTGCTTGCCATCGAGCGCTTCGAAAAGGGCATTGGCCTGCTCGGCCTGGTACCAATAGACATTGCCTGCATGATCCGCCTTTTCGTAAAAACCCTGGGCGGCATGGCCATAAAAAATCGGACCACCGAAGGCCACCCCGGATTCGGAATCCCCGTCACAACGCCTAGTACAATGGCGGCCGGTGAAGACGAATTCATAAGGACCGGCCCCAGGCGTGCCGAAGATGGCACAGGCGGAGGATCCGAAGACGGCTTCGGGAGTGGCGGGACCTTTTCCTTTGTTGTCCTCGGTGAACTGCTGCATCACTTTGTCACCGTATTCTTCGCTGTGGAGTTTGGAGAAAATTTCCCTGACCATGGCCTGCTGGTCGGGATTGAAGATTTTGCCGACCCGTTGCTCGACGATGTGCCAGTTGTTCTCCACCCGGAGACGGTCGGGATGATGGTAATCGAAGGCAACCGCCTTGCGCTGTTCCTCCGAGAGCGACTTGAACCATTCCGCAACCAGGGCTTCGGCTTTTCCGGCGACCTTGGGCGCGGGTGTATCCGCCGCTCCCAGGATGGGGAGGGAGGTGGCCATCCCTGCTCCGGTGGCGACGGCCGCGGTGAGAAACGAGCGACGGGAAAGCGGGGCGCAATTCCCGCAGGAGTCGGGCAGGGAAGGTTTCATACGCAATCATTAACAGTCCGGCTCTCTGGCGACAAGAACCAAATCCAGGCCTTTGCATTCACTCCCATAGCCCGGGCAAACCTGCGACAGAGCGGGAGAATTTTATTGCGCAAATCTCGTTTAGAAGGAATCGTTTCTACTACCTTTACCGTGGAGAGACTCTCCAAACAATGGATTCAACTCCCGCATTTCCGCTGCACCATGGCACATGGTATTCCTTGTCGGGAGTCGGCGAGCAGGGGCAAACCATCGAAAGAGCGATCCGGATCAACCATTCCCAGCCTTTCCGGGGGAGTCAGGTTGGCTCGGCCTTCGTCATGGAGTATGTGCAAGGAAATGAGGTCGAAGGATTCTCCGAGGGGCGAAGCAATGCCAGGTTGGTGAAGTTGCGGGGGGGCTCCTACGCTCTGATGCTTGTTTCTCCAGTGCTGGGTGAAAATCTGTGGGTGATCCATCCGCTGACCCACCGGGGGCTCCTGCTGTGTTTTCCCCGCGGTGCCGCGAAATTTAGTTTCGAAGCCGGCGACGATGCGCAGGATTGGCTCAATGCGCTGGCCTCCGACAGAAAACACGAGAAAATGCCGATGCCTGGCTGGGCGGGTCTTTTTGAACCCGTGGGCTGGGCTGCCATGCTGGAGGCGTGGCAGGGCGATTTGAGTCTGCTCCTGAGCCTCTGGTAGCCCAGGTTGGTGGCGGGGGCTGGGATTTTTAATCCAGCTGCAGTTCTTCCAATTTCTGGGGATCAGCTCTTCCGGTCTGCTGGCCGCAAATTGATCTCAGCGCAGAAAGTAGCGTCTTTGCTGGTCCGAGATGGGCATGCCGAGGCGTTCCATGACGAGCATCATGTCTTCCCAAACCTTGCGCTTTTCCAGCAACTCTTCGGGATTTCCTTCACAACGCAGCAGGTAGGACGGGTGAAAGGTGATCATCACCGGTATGCCATGAAGATCGTGGAATCGATTCCGCATGTGTTTCACCGTGCACTCCGCCAGATCGAGCAGTCCCATCGCGGCCGTCGCGCCGAGGGCCACGATGACCGCTGGTTTGATGACGGCGATTTCGGCAAGCAAAAATGGTCTACAGGCCCGAACTTCTTCGGTGGTTGGAGGACGGTTCTTCGCTCCTTGGAACCTCCCATCCCCCATTTTGGGACGGTATTTGACCACATTGGAGATGTAAACCGTCTCCCGAGACAATCCCATGGCGAAGAGGATTTTGATCAGCTTTTCCCCGGCAGGTCCCACAAAAGGAGCCCCCTCG
>JADZAX010000626.1 GCA_020852405.1 Verrucomicrobiales bacterium | reverse complement strand
CACTTGGCACCGGTAAGGCCCGTCAGGCTGGACTCCATGGTGTCGATTTCCCCCTGAATCCTGCGCAGAGTGTCTTCCAGTTCCGCAATCCGGGCATTCGCGTCGCGGGATTCGCTTCCGGAAGCCTGGAGCTTCTGCTCCAACTCTTTGCGAGTCGCCTCCGCCGCCGCCGCACGCGATTCCATTTCGGCTTCCAGCTTTTCACGGTCGGCCTGGGTTTGCCTCATTTCACGGCCCAACAACTGCCACCGTCCGACCTGGGCAGAAGAATACACCAACCACACCGCCGCCGCCGCCAAGGGAGCCAGCAGAGCGAAAAGCAAAACCCGTCGGGAACGGCGTTCGCGCAGGGTGCATTGGAAGAGGGCCTGCTCCAAAGCAGTGTTGGCGGTGGGAATCTCAGACATGTTAGGGTATGGGAAAAACCAGGGTGAGGAAAATGGGAACTGCGGAGAGTGCTCAGTAATGCTTCATGCCCGGCAATTCTGCAGCGCGCTGCAGGAGCGGGGCGGTCTGACGCGTGGGAAGCCGCGGATCGAGCAATCCGCTTCTCATATAGCTGAGCGTCCGTGAGCTCTCGGAAAGCGCTTGGTTCCGGAAATTCAGGACGATCGCCACAGAGAGAAAGGAAAGAGCCCCCAGGACCAGCATCAGGGGCAGAGAAATTTCTGCCTGCAGCACCCAAAACAAGACCCCCAGGCCGATCAACGCGAGCGAAATCCAAACAAGGTAGCCGGCGACCTGACGATTCAGAGCCATGCGTTTGTGGCGGGCCTCCAAAGCGGCCCCCAGAAAAGCAATGGGCACCCCGAATCCCGTCTCTTCGAGCGCAGGGAGCACCGCCGGAAGATCCGGCTCGATCTGAAGGTGCCGCAGCCTCTCCGCCGCCTGGGCGTAGATGGGTGCCCTCCGGTTTTCCGGGAAACTGTCGATCAGCAGGCGGGGATCATGCAGAATTTCGAGCTCTCCGAGCTCACTGGCATAATCACAATGCGAAAACCACAAGGCACCAATCCTCGCGCCTTTTTTGGCGGCGCTTCCCAAGAGCCGGGCCAATCGGTGCGTCCGCAAAAGGGCTTCGCTGAGCAAAACCACCACCTGACTGGCACCGACGAGGGTGGTTCTCAGTTCCTCCATATCGGAAGTCGCGGAGACGAAAATGTCCTCCACCGGGCAACCAACCGCCGCCGCCGCGCGTTTCAGCAACCAAGCCGCATCCAACTCATCATCGGCATGAACGATGACGATTTTGTCTTCCCCTTCTGCACTCATGCCAGAATTACTTGCAACTTATTAAATTTTCAAAAATGAGAATCAACCACTAAAATTTAATCAATTTACCAAAAAAGACAACTCGAAAATCCAAGTCCTGTCTGCCAGTGGCAAAAGACCTCTGGATGGACCAACCAAAAACGACTGTCGGGAGTTCGCTCAAAGATGCTGAAACATCGAACTTTATCGCTTCCCACGCACTCAATCATCGAGCTTGAGAATCGTTACAATCTAAACCGTATTTTCCAAACGCTACGATTTCAATTGAGCCGATCCCTGCGGTCCTTTACCATTGGGTGCGAGCAACCCTGAATCTACACCCAACCATCCGGCCCCCATTAACACTACCTGACTCGATTCCATGGACGATACCCCAAAACCCAAGCCGTTGTTTTACGTTGTGCTCCTCCTGGTCGTGCTCGGCCTTGTTGGTTATGCCTTCCGAGGCACCCTGTTCCCCTCGGGATCACCCCAGAAAGGTCCACAGACGTCCTCCGACACCGACCTCACCCCCGCAGACCTGAAAACCGCCGGAGGCACGGAAGCACCAGACGCCAACGTCCCGACCACTGTCAAAGAATACAACTTTGTCGCCAGTGAGAAACTCCCCCCGGTCAAAGAGAAAAGTGACTACCAACCTCTGGTGGATCGCACGGTGAAGTTCGCGCTCAACGTCTGGGCCGGCTGGGCTCCGATCATTCTGCAGAATGGCGGGTCCGCTCCCGGCAAAGTCTGGACAACCCCTGGCGGTGAGCCGTTCAAGGTGGAACTAGTGCTGATCGACAACCCCGTGACCATGCGGGACGCCTATGCTTCCGGCCAGGTCCACATCGGTTGGGCCACTTTGGACATGGTGCCCCTCTTCATGGAGGAACTGAAAAAGGACAACCGCATCATGCCCCGGATCTTCCAACAGGTGGACTGGTCCAATGGCGGTGACGGCATCGTGATCCGTCGCAGCGCGGCCAAGAATCCTCAAAAACCAACGGTTTCTGACCTGCGAGGCAAGAAAGTGGCTCTGGCCCAGAATTCTCCGAGCGAATACTTTGTCCTCAATGCCCTGGTCAATGGCGGCGTCCAACCCAGTGAAGTGGAGTTCGTCTACACCGAAGACGCGTTCCAAGCTGCGGCCGCTTTCAACAGCGACAAATCCATCGCCGCGTGTGTCACCTGGGCCCCCGACATTTACAATCTCAGCGAGGTGCCGGAGAACCATCTCCTCGTCAGCACCGCCACCGCGAACAAACTGATCGCCGATGTGTGGTTTGCCCGGGCCGACTTTGCGCGGGACAACATGGACATCTGCGAAGGGCTGGTCCGCGGCATTTTCGATGGCATGGCGGCCATGCAAACGACCGAGGGGAAAAACCAGGCCGCCGCTCTGATGGCCAAGCTCTATGGACTGCCCGAAGCCGATGCGGTCGGCATGCTCGGTGATGCCCATTCGACGAACTATGCGGAAAACCGCGATTTCTTCCTCAACCAGAACAATCCGGCGAATTTCGAACGGACCTGGAACACGTCCTACTTGCTCTACCGCCGCATGAGCCGGGTCGGGGCTCCGACACCGTTCGACAAAGTAATGGACTTCTCCATCATCCAAAAACTGGCCGACGTGGAGCCCTATAAGAGCAGCCGCAACGAGTATCAGATCAACTTCGCGCCCAAGTCCGTGCAGACGGTCAAAGCCGAAGGCACGGAGATCCTCACCAAGGTCATCACGGTCCATTTCTACCCAAATTCCTGGGATCTGCGCAAAAAGATAACCAAACACGAGGGAGGGCAGGACGTTGAGGTCTACTACGATCCCAATGTCGATTTCGTGCTGGAGGAGGTGGGCAAACTCGCCGGGCAGTATGGTGCCGCCAACATCGTCATCGAAGGTCATACTGACGCCAGCATGAAGGGCCGGGTCAATGACCAAATGGTCAAGGATCTCGCCGAAAACCGCGCCAACTCCGTCAAAGAGGCGCTCGTCAACGCGTTCAACAATCTCAACCCGAACCAATTCTCAGTCGAAGGGGTGGGCTGGGAGCGTCCTGCGGATCCGAGCGATCCCTTGAACCACGCCTTGAACCGCCGGGTTGAGATCAAGGTGATCGCGCTGGAAAACCCGCAGTGACGGTCATGCCAGACCCCGAAGCCACGCCGCCAGGAGAACCTGCGGAACCGCCCACCACCGGCAGCGGTGGAGACGCGGTGGCGGCGCAGGTTTCCGGGGAGGAGGCTCCACCGGCCAATCCGGACGCGGAGGTGACAGCGACCGGGCCGAAGGAGCCCTCCTCCACGATGGCATGGCTGCGGCGTTGGCTGACCTTGCGGGAGGCCCCCGGCATGGCGGAAGCGGCCCTCCTCGGGGGGCTCGCCATCGTGGCAGCTCTGGGGGTGTGGGCCATCATCACCGCCGGGCCGCCTGGAAGCCGTCTCGTCAGTCCTTTTTTGCTGCCCAGCATCGGGGAAACCCTGAAGTCCTTCCCGTCGCTTTGGTTCGACCGGTCCCTCAGCATCAGTATTCTCTGGAGTGTCGGCCGGGTCCTTGGCGGATTCCTTTTCGCGGTCGCGATCGGAGTCCCGCTCGGAGTTCTCGCGGGGTCCTGGCCCCGGCTCAATGCCCTGCTGAAACCGCTCAGTATTTTCGGTAGGAACATCCCCGTGGCGGCGCTGATTCCGCTGACGCTGATATGGTTCGGGCTTGGGGAAACGCAGAAGGTGATGTTCATCTTCCTTGCCTCGGTGGCGTTCATCCTTTTCGACACCACTTCGGCCGTGCAGTCGGTGCCGGACCGGTTCCTCGACAGCGCCTACACGCTCGGAGCCCGCCCCCGCTGGCGGCGGGCCCTGCCATGGGCGGGCTTCATCGCGGCCCTCTATGGACTGGTGGTGGGATTCGGTCCCGTGCTCACCGCTTGGCTCGACGCGCCGCCCGGAGCACCCTTCACCGTGGCTCCGGATCTCGCCGCCGGCAAAGCACTTGCCATCCGGATACTTGTCGGGAGTGCCCTGGGCTTCCTGCTCTGGCTTCCCATCTTTGGGCATCAGGCGGTGGGTCGCATCCTCCTCCCCCGGGCCCTGCCGGATATCGTCAACAGCCTGCGCCTGCTCTTCGGGCTCGCCTTCGGCTACATCATGCTCGCCGAGGTCATCAACGCCAAACATGGTCTCGGGGACATCATCAATGTCAGCCAACGCCGGGGACCCCGCGAACACATTTATCTGAGCCTGATCATCATCAGTCTCCTTGCCTTCGGCATCGACCGGTTCATCCTCTGGGTGCAGAAAACGTCCTTCCCCCACGTGAAAAATGTCCAAACCTGACCTGAAGCCCGGGCAGGCGCCCTGCGAAGTCAGCGACCTCGAACCGGTCGCCGCCGATGTGCCCAAAGTGGTCGAGTTCCGGGAGGTCAAAAAGACCTACACCACCCCGGGCAAACCCGATTTCACATCAATCGAAGGGGTCACCTTCGCCGTCGAAGACATTCCCGGGGTGGGCGAGTTCATCCCCATTCTCGGACCCAGCGGTTGTGGCAAAAGCACGGTCTTGCGTATTATCGCTGGCTTGCCGCCGCATTTTCCCCATACCTCCGGCGAGGTGCTGGTCAAAGACATTCCAGTGAGCCATCCGGGGCCCGACCGCGGAATGGTCTTTCAGGACTATGCCAATTTCCCCCACCTCACGGTTCAAGACAACGTTGCCCTGGGACTGGATTTTGCCGATCGCCCTGAGAAAGAGCGAAGGGAACTTTCCCTCGAATGGATTGCCAAGGTCGGTCTCGACCCGAAACGGGATGCCCGGAAATACCCCCACGAATTGAGCGGTGGGATGAATCAACGAGTGGCCATCGCGCGCACCCTGATCATGCAGCCACGCATCATCCTCATGGATGAGCCTTTCGGAGCGCTCGATCCGGTGACACGGCACCGCATGCAGGATTTGCTTGTCAATCTCTGGCGCGAACTGGAAGCGACGGTCTTTTTTGTGACCCACGATGTGGCTGAAGCGGTGTTTTTGGGGGAACGCATCTACATCATGAGCCGATCCCCGGGCCACATCCTTCACCAACTCAGAGTCACCCCGCCGGATGCCCCCTCCATGGAAACCCAGAAAGAAAAGAGTTTCCAGGACTCGGTCAATGCCGTGAAAGCCCTGCTTGATCCCTTGGAAGATTAGGCTATGGGGCCTTACGCCCCTTTCATCTCCCCTCCAGCTGAAATTCCACCGTTCATGCCAGACACCTTCGGGAACATGCTGAAACGCGCCTGGAAATGGCATTGGAACCTGCTCTTCGTCGGCGCGGGAACCGTCTTTGCCTTTCTTTCGGGTGATCCTGGCACGGTGCTGCCTCTCGTCGGAGCAGCGGAGCTGGCCTACCTCGGCTTTCTCGGCAGCAATCCGCGGTTTCAAAAAATCCTGCGCAGCCGGGAGATCGCGAACACGCCCCCTCCCCTCCCCGGCCAGCAAGTCCAACTGGCCCGCTTGCTGCAGTTCCTCACGCCGGAAGAATCCCGAAGATTCGAGACGCTGAAAGAACGATGCTCAGCCCTGCTGGGCCTGCGTTCCCGCCTCGAAGCCACTGGAGGAGCTCTGGAGGAATCGAGCTTCCGGGCCGAATCGCTCGACCGCATGCTCTGGGTCTTTCTCAAGCTGCTCCATCAGAAGGCGGGCCTCGACCGATTCCTCGCAGCAACCCACCGCGAAGATCTCGAGGCAGATCTGAAAGAAGCGGAAAGCCAGCTGGCCAGAGCACGGTCCGAAGCCGCTCACAACCCCGTCACCGCTGAACGACAGGCCGCCGCACTGGAAGAGAAGATCGGGACCATCCGCGAACGCCTCGCAAACCATGACCGCGCCGCGGAGAATCTCACGGTGCTCGGCATCGAACTCGACAAAACGGAGCAGAAGATCCACCACGTCTGCGAAGTCGGCATGACCGGCGGAGATTCCTCCGCCCTTTCGGCACAAATCGAGAGTATTTCTCACACGCTCCGGAATTCCGAAGCCGACTACGTCCCGGCCAGCGTCCGGATGCTGCTGGAGGAAGATTCTCCTCCGCCGATCCTGGGTCAGGTCCTTGAGTAGGCCACCCTTTCCTTTTCATGCGACTGGTCCTTTTCGATTGCGACGGCACCTTGGTGGACAGCCAGCACATTATCATCGCGGCAATGCGGCAGGCTTATGGCTCGCTCGGGCTACCCAGTCCGGAGGACAGCGCGATCCGCGAAATCATCGGACTGTCCCTGCCCGATGCCGTGAGCCGTCTCTCTGGAGAGGGGTCACCGCATCCCATCCCCGATCTCGTGCAGGCCTACAAAGATGCCTACTTCGTCGCACGCTCCAGTCCGGACTTCCATGAACCTCTCTATCCAGGACTGAGGGAACTCCTGGATGCCCTTCGGGAAAAAGACGACTGGCTCCTCGGGGTTGCCACAGGCAAATCGCGCCGCGGCCTGCTCTCGGTGCTCGACCACCACGGATTACGCGACCATTTCATCACCCTTCAGACCGCGGATGATGCCCCGTCGAAACCCCATCCGGGAATGGCCCTTCGCGCGATGGAGGAGACCGGAGCCTCACCACAGGAGACCCTCCTGATCGGTGACACCAGCTTTGACATGATGCTGGCAAAAGCGGCCGGAATCGGCGCTCTCGGCGTGACCTGGGGCTATCATCCCGCCACTGTCCTGCTTTCAGCCGGAGCGGATGCGCTCGTCCATAAGAGTGGAGACCTCCTCCCCCTGCTGGACCAATGGTGGAACTGAGGCCCGGTGGCGGGAACCACGACCGCAGGCAACACCCACCGCACAGGCACCCAGCATAGCCGGCACCTCACCCGGCGGCCTGCATCACGAGCCACCAAAAGAAATATCGGGGTTTCCGGTACTTTCGAGCCGCTTCGCGGGAGACCTCCCTAGAATGGCTCCGGACATCCTCGATCACCCGCCGGACTTCACCGACTCCGCGTGGATCGTCAAACACCACATTCAGCTCGCGCGACAGATGGTAGCTGCGGCAGTTCCAGTTTGACGAGCCAATGTAAGCCATTTCATCATCCACCACCGCGCACTTGTAATGTAACGGGCTGATCTTGGAGTCGAAAATCCATACCGTAGCCCCGGCCTTGGTGAGATCTTTGATTCCAAAGTGGGAGGCATAGTGGAACCGGGGAGCGCGGACTTCGGTGGAGAGAATCACATTCACCCTGACCCCGCGGGCGACCATCCGCCTGACCTCGGAAAGAATCTCCATATTGGTGAACGCATACGGCTCCAACAACCAGGCGGTGCGCTTCGCTTTGGCAAACAGACCGGCCATCATCACCTGGGTGGGAGTGGGTTTTGCATGAACCGAATTCTGATCGAAGACCCAATACTTCGATCCGGAGCCCCCTCCTCCCGCCTTCACCGGAAAGTCGGAAACGCGCAGCGCTGGCTCTTTGACCAAATTGTTCCAAGTACTGACAAAGGAGGCGACCAGTCGGGCGATCGCCTCCGCGGATTCCAATTCCACCATGAGATCCAGGTTACCTCTGGAGCAGGAAGGGAGCAGACTCAACTCGCTCAGATTGGCCCCTCCGAAGAAAAGTGTTTTGCCATCCACAATCCAGAATTTCCGGTGATCCCTTTCCATCACCGCTGGCAAGAAGAGAACTTTAAAGCCCGTGATGGGATTGAATTCAGCCACCGACACTCCTTTCCCGGCAAGGTAGGCAAAGGCCGCGGGTTCGGGCACAAATCTGGAAGAAGCGTCCCCAATGAGATGCACCCGGATCCCTTGACGCGACTTGGCGACAAGAGCATCAAGGATCTCCCGTGCTTCAGGACCGTCCGTCAGCAAAAAGCTGTCCACCAAAATGTAGTCCTCAGCGGCCCCGATCAGGTCCAACATCCGCTGCTTGATGGCCGGCCCGCCGTCAAAAAGCCGCATTTTTTCCGAAGCCACGGGAAGGACTCCCGACTGATCCTGATAGAAGGCAGCCACCTCCTTGTCATCCAAGGCGCCCCCCGGTGGCAACACCACCGTGGCACAACTGGTCAAGCAGGCTCCCAACAGGCCGCCCAGCAGGGCAAAAATCCTGACTGTCAGGTGATCCATGTGACCTGGCACTATAGCGCAAGGTCCCAGAGAAAGGCCAGCGTCAATAAATCTCACATGGGCTATTTTCAGCCACCCTCTTCTACCTGCCAGAATGCCACAGAAATCCTGCTCACTCATTCCGGATCTGACGGAAGGGTCCACTTTTCACAATGCCGGTGATGAGGGCAGAAAGGCGGTGCCCTTCCGCCTCCACATGATCGCACAGGGAAGTCACGGTCGGCAGGTCATAGAGTTCCAGCTTCCTCCCTAGGGCGTAGGAAAGCAGGTGCTCGGAAAAGCCCCTCACAAATTCCCGTGGCTCCCTCGCCAGGAGCGCCTTGTATTCCGCCGGCCCGTCAAAGGCCACGCCATTCCACTCCCCGCGGGCATCCACCGGTTGATCGCCGTCCTTCTCCCGCAGCCTCCCCACGGCATCAAAACGCTCCAAGGCAAACCCCGGAGGATCCAGACGGACATGGCAACTAAAGCAGGCCGGTTTGTCCCGATGCGCTTCAATTCGCTGCCGGATGCTCATCTGGAGAGCGGCTTCCTTGGTGTCATTGCTGACCGAGAAGGCCACCTTTGGTTCCGTGGGCGGTCGGTGAAAGATGGTCTCGAGAAGCCAGGCGCCTCGTTTCACCGGGCTGGTGCGGAAGGGCAGAGAGGTCACCGTGAGAGGCGCCCCCATCGTCAGATATCCCCCCCGGGTCCGGTCGGCCAGAGTCACCCGGGTCCAGTGGTCACCGTCGTTTTTTGTCGTCTTCAATTCCCGGGTGCCGGAGGCCTGGATTTCCGAACCCGGCTTCCCATCGGAAGTGAGCTCACCCAGATCATAAGCCTTGGCGAGCGCCCCGTTGAGCCAGGTGTAATCGGCATTGATGAAATCCAAAATGGAACGGTCCTCGACCAGAACCGTTTCAAACAGCAGAAGAGCTTCGCGCAGCTGGGAAGAATGAAGGGTGCTCTTGCCCTGGGGACCCTGATAAAAAGCCGGAAACAGTTCGCGGTCGGGCTTCGAGGTGTACAACTGGTCCAACCGCAACCACTGCACGGCAAACGATTCCCCCAACTCCCGGGATCGTGGATCGCGCAACAGCCTCCGGGTCTGGGCCTCCAGCACGGACTCCTCCCGGAGCCGGCCTTCCCCGGCCAGACGCAGGAGTTCCTCATCGGGGCCGGAAGCCCAGATAAAGTATGCCAATCGAGACGCCAGCTCAAATCCGTCGAGGGAGCGCACACGACTCGCGCCCGGGACTACCGGTTCTGAAAGGTACAGAAACCCGGGGGAGGAAAACAGGGCTTGCACCGTATCGCGCATCGCGTCAGCTTCGCTCTTTCCCCCGGTGCGGCTCTGCTCGTAGAGGGCGAGGTAGCCTTCGATCTCCTCCGGTGAGGCTGGCCGGCGAAAGACGCGGGTCATGAAATCTGCCAACCGCTGGCGCACGGGAAGAGCCACGACGGGACCGGCCGGCTTTTCCGGCAGATCCGCCACCGGTGTCCCGTCCGCCAGAGCCTTCGATTTCTTGGCGATCTGGGGCCTGCCATTGGTGATGAAGGCCAGATCGTCGAGCAGCACATACTCACCACTGAAAGCGGAGCCATCGACCCGCAGTTTCTGGATGGTCTCCCCCGGGTGGGCGGCAAAACTGAAAAAGGTCGTCCCTTCCGGCCCTGGTTCCAGGCTTGCGGAGTTCACGGACTCGGTGGCATCGCTATACCGCGCCGTCAATGTCACCTCCCCCCGCTGTCCCTTGCGTCCCAGGACAAAGACCCCGAGCCGCACCACCCCCTCATCCTCGTCCTCTCCCCTCACATCAAAGGTCAATTCGAAAACCTTGTCCCCTTTGACCTTGTTGGTCATCAGCAGATTGCCGGAAACGGCCCGGGCCGTGGCAAAGCCCGCAAGCCAGAGATCGGCATCGGGATTCACGGTGAGGACCCGTT
>JADZAX010000625.1 GCA_020852405.1 Verrucomicrobiales bacterium | reverse complement strand
TCTGAAAACCCGCCTCAAACCACCCACCCCAAACTACGCCGCGGAGGCCCCGAAAGCCGCCTGATCAGACTGCCCTTCGGCGTCCTTTAGTTATGAGGCAACAGGGGGGATGGATGGGGTTTCAACGCTGGAACTATCGCTTGCTTCCCTGCGGACCGGGCGGTTCAATAGTGGCATGTCAGCCCCCCACCCCTTTCTTGACGACCGCTTTCCCATCGCCTGGTCACGGCTTCAGCCCTCAGCCTTGGGTCCGGACATTTCCCTTGCTCTCGATGAAGCCCAAGGCCGCCTTGATTCTTTGGCGGAATGGGACGGGATTTCCCCGCTGACCTTCGAGAACACTCTGATCGCTCTGGACCAGTCTACCGAGAAACTGACTGATGCCTGGGGTTTGGTCGAGCTGTTGCAGTCAGTGCGCGACCAACCTGCGCACCGGGCCGCCTTCAATGACATGCTGCCCAAAGTGACGGAATTTTACGCCCGCATTCCTCTCAACGAGACTCTCTGGCGAAGGCTCAATGCCTATGCGGAGACTCCAGAGGCCCGGCAGTTGAGCGGAGCCCGCAAACGCCTTCTGGACGAAACGATCGCCCAATTCCAACTCAGCGGTGCCGACCTTTCTCCCGAAAAAAAGCAGCGGTTTGAAGCGGTGCAGGCCGAGTTGGCCAGCCTGACCCAGAAGTACTCGGAGAATGTTCTCGATGCCACCAATGCCTGGGATCTCATCATAGAAGACCCGGCCCGCCTTGCCGGACTTCCTGCCTCTGCGCTCGCCGTGCTGCGGAAAGAGGCGGTGGCCAAGGGGTTGGGCTCGGATGGAAACCCGGTCTGGCGCATCACCCTGAAGCAACCCGCCTTTTTCCCGGTGCTGGAGTATGCCGAGGACGACGACCTGCGCCGCGAGGTCTGGGAAGCCTCTAGCTCCCTTTGCCGGGGTGGCGAGTTTGACAACAGCGGGCTGGTCTGGCAGATCCTTGCCCTGCGGAAAGAAAAGGCCGCCCTGCTGGGCAAGGCCGATTTTGCCGAACTCGTTCTGGAGCGCCGCATGGCGCGGGATGGCAAGGCGGCGCTGAAATTTGTCGGAGATCTCCGGGACCGGACCGCCGAGGCCTTCGCCCGGGAAAACAAAGAGCTGGAGGACTACCGCGCGCAGGTCACTGGAACGGTTCCGGAACCATTCCAGCCCTGGCAGGTTTCCTACTGGGCTGAGAAACGTCGACGGGCGGAATTCGATTTCGATGAAGAGGACCTGCGACCCTATTTCCCTGTCGATGGGGTGCTTGCCGGCCTGTTTCAGTTGGCCGAACAACTCTTTCGGGAGCGGGTGGTCGTCCGGACCACCGCGTTCATCGAGCCGGGCACAGAGCCTGAAAAACCACTTCCGGAGGGAGTGGTCGAAGTCTGGCATCCCGAGGTCAAATGCTATGACCTCATCGATCAGGTCACCGAGGAACTCCTCGGCAGCTTTTTCACCGATTGGCATCCCCGCGAGTCAATGCGCGGCGGTGCCTGGATGAGCCGGCTTCGCACCGGCAGTCCCCCCTGGGAAAATCATCCCCGGGAACCTCATCTCGGACTCATCGCGGGCAACATGACCCCGGCCACGGCGAACCGTCCGGCCTTGCTCTCGCATAGTGAGGTGGAAACAGTGTTCCATGAGTTTGGCCACCTCATCCATCATCTTTTGGGGGATGTGGACATCAAAAGCCTCAACGGAATAGCCGTGGTTTGGGACTTTGTGGAACTTCCTTCCCAGATTATGGAGAATTTCTGCTGGTCCCGCAAAAGCTTGGACCTTTTCGCCCGGCACTACAAAACCGGGGAGGTCATTCCAGAGGAGCTGTTCCACAAATTGATCGCCGCCCGCAACTACCGGGCGGCTTCGGCCCAGATGCGGCAGTTGTCCTTTGGCAAGCTCGATCTCGAGCTGCATGTTAATTTCGACCGGTGGAAAGGCCGGGATCTGGACGAACTGGGAACGGAACTTCTTGAGGGATATCTCATGCCGCTCAAGACCAGGCCTCCCAGCATGACCCGCCGGTTCACCCATTTGTTTGCTGATCCCACCGGTTATGCGGCCGGCTATTACTCATACAAATGGGCCGAGGTGCTGGACGCGGATGCTTTCACCCGTTTCGAGGCTGCCGGTGTCATCTGTCCCGAAGTGGGTTCAGAGTTCCGCGCCAAAGTTCTGAGCAGGGGTAATGCGGACGATCCAGCCAATCTCTTCCGCGATTTCATGGGACGCGACCCCGACCTGAATGCCCTGCTGATCCGGAACGGATTGTTGTCATGAAAGACCCCACGGCTGAAACCGTCGTCCTTGTGGGGGCCAGCGATGATCCTGAACGCTACGCCCACAAAGCACTCGTGAGTCTCCTCAAGCACGGGCACCATGTTATTCCCTTGCATCCCAAGCTTACGGACATCGGAGGCATTCCCGTCTTGGCCTCCTTGGAGGAAGTAACCCGACCAGTGGACACGGTGACTTTGTATGCGGGCCCAAAGATTTCTGCGGGACTACTGGGGGATTTGGTGAAGCTCTCGCCGCGTCGGGTCATTTTCAATCCCGGAGCCGAAAATCCCCTGCTCGCCCAAGAACTTGCCAAGGCTGGCATCGCCAGTGAGGAGGCCTGCACATTGGTCCTCCTAGCCAGTGGTCAATTCTCCAACCCATGAAAACCCGACCCTTCTCATCGTCCGCCGTGCTTTGGATGATCCTCGTTCTGGCGGGAAGTATGCTGTTTTCTTGTGATCGTGGGGCCAACAAGGAGAAAAAAGCGCCATTGAAACAGTTCCCCACCCCAAAACGCGTCCAAGCGGGTGCGGATGGCTTGGTGCGTTTGAACGGACAGACCGAGCCTTACACCGGGCCTGTCATCCTTTCCGACGAGGCGCTCCACCTGCGTTACTTTGCCTATTATCACCAGGGCAAGCTTCATGGGCCGGAAATCCGTTACTATGAAGATGGGACGATGCGGAAACTTTTCGACTTCGAGCATGGCGAAAAAGTGAGGCACCGCGAATGGTTTCCCAATGCCCAGGCCAAGACCGACGCCATGATGGTGGACGGCGTTGCCTACGGTCCCCACCGGACCTGGTTCGAAGATGGTCGTCCCCGATGGACGGGGACCTTTGTGGAGGATCTGCTTTGGCAGGGGCGCATTGTTGACTACTCCGAAGACGGCAAACTCATGTGGGATGCCATCTTTGACAAGGGCCGCTACCTCAGTGGGACCTATCCCGAAGCGGAACAGGAAAATCTCATCGCCAATGGATTGTTGAAGCCGGAAAACGCCGTCTATCCCCGCAAGCCCTCATCTCCCGAGGGGCTGCCCCCTGTCAAACCAGCTCCCTGACATGTCCCAGCAGCCCCAGAAGAAAGTCTATTGGATCATCTGGGCCGCCCTCCTCTCGGCCATCGGCGTCTATGCCGTGCTGGCCTTCTCGGGAGTCGCAGGCACTCCCGAAGCCTCCGATGCTTCGCAAATTGAAATCCTTGTGAAAATCTTGGGAGGGATCGCCGCCGTGAATCTCCTGATTGCTTTCAGCGTCCGCCGATGGGTCTCAAATCGGGCTGCCGTTCCTGAGGAAATTTCTGGCTCCCGGCCGTCCTTTTCGTCCTTCGCAGCGCATATGGTCAGCTGGGCGCTCACCGAATCGGTCGCCCTATTCGGACTCATTCTCGCCCTGCGGGGAGCGCCCCGGGAACGGTGGCTCCTGCTCATGGCGGCTTCGGCCGTTGCCATGCTCCTTCTGCGCCCCCATCTGCCAGAAGAAAGGGAGATTTCCCTCCGCTGAAGGCTCACGGGACTTTCCCCTTGCGGGATGGCGTTTCGCGTCTACATTTCGTCCCTTTTTCGCGTTCGGCCTGTTTTGGCGCCCCGTTGGGCCGGACGTTTTTCATTCGGGGCACCGTCGGCTGGCTGAACCAACCCAACAACCCAACTCAAACCCACAAACCAACATGTCCACCCTACCAAACGTCAACCCAGCCCTGCTGGCGCTGATCGAATCCTCCTTCCGTTCCTTCCGGGAGAACTCCATTGTCCGAGGCCGCATCCTGGAAATCAAATCCCAGGTCGTTGTGGTGGACATCGGCTACAAGTCCGAAGGCGTCATCAACATTTCCGAGTTCGAGGACGAGGAATTCGCCGTGGGCGATGAGGTGGAAGTCCTTCTCGAGCGCCTCGAAAACGACGAGGGCATGGTCGTCCT
>JADZAX010000624.1 GCA_020852405.1 Verrucomicrobiales bacterium | reverse complement strand
GAACCCCTTGTTCCAAGGTTCCGAATCAGTGCCCGGAGAGCCGGAGGCATTTTCCCCTCGGTCGGCCCAGACTGCTGCTACTGAGGCGGGGGCAGCGCCCTTTGCGCGCTTCCCTGAGCGGGGAATGTCACGAAAATCCTGGCAAAGGTCACTGTCTGCCGGGATCTCACGAGTCGGGTATTTTCACACATCGTCATCACCAGAACTCAGTGAATGGTCACGGTCAGGCGATCGGCTCCCCGTGGCAAGAGTTGGACCTCGGCGAGGAGGAATTCGGCGATTTCATGCTCCAATAGTTCACAGGGCTGCCCCCAGCGTTCTCTCCCTGCAAGTTGCAGGACGCAGGGTCTGAGTCCCGTGCAGACGACTTCTCCGACGCCATGCCGACTGGCGGAGCGGAAACGCTCCTGCAGCAATTGAAAGAAACCCAATTCAAAACTGCCGCCGGCCTGGCTGACCAGTTCAGGAAGATTTATCCGGACTGGCGGCGAACGATGCTCGACGTGGTTGGCCATGATGCCCAGACCGACGTCAGTGAGCGCGCGACGGATCCGAGCGATCAGTTCGCCGCATTCGATCGTGGCTTCCTGATAATGATTCTTGAGGTAACTCAGAATTCCGGAGAGCACATCGTCCGCAAAACATTCCGGGACATGAGCCCCCCGGGCCGCGTCCCGAAGAGTCTCACGCAGCCAGTCCGGTCTCAACAAGACAAGAGTGCCGGCGCCGAGATGGACGAAAGGAAGGATGTCGGGGCGGAAGACCATGGGGTGGCAGGGGCTTTACACACTGGTGGGTTCGAAAAGATCAGGCTGCGTCGTGGGGTCGATTCCCGGCCGGTCGAGGGATTCGATTTCGTCGATGAATTCCCCAACGTCTTGAAACTGCCGGTAGACCGAGGCGTAACGGACGAAGGCGACCGGATCGATCTTCTTGAGTTTCGACATGACTTTCGGTCCGATCATGCGGGTCGGAATTTCACGCAGTCCTTCCGCGGCCAGTTCCCCCATGATGGCTTCCACTGCTGATTCGAGACTTTCAATGCTGACCGGGCGTTTCTCACAAGCCTTGACCAACCCCTCCAGCAGCTTTTCGCGGCGGAAAGGCTCGCGGGTTCCGTCGCGCTTGATCACCCGCAGATCCGAGTGTTCCAGTTGCTCGTAGGTCGTGAAGCGGAATCCACATGCCAAGCATTCACGACGCCGCCGGATGGACAGACCATCCTTGCTCATTCGCGAATCAATCACCTTGTCGTCAAGGCTGTTGCATTTTAGGCAGCGCATTTTTTAGTCTCAGATTCGAGAATAAAACCATATCTTGTGGTGTCAATGAAAAAATGACCGCAATATACAGTGTTGAAGCATTGGTACCGTTAATAATGCACCAAAGTGGATGACGCATCTGACGCGACATTTCAAGGGAGTATGTTATCCTGTCATCGCGCCTTGCCGCCTTCTTCAATAAACCATGCCTGATTCCCACCGATCTTCTCCAGAATCCCGGGAAGACGAAGTCTCGGTGATCGAGGTCGACGAAGTCATCCGTCCCGATGACTGGCAACATTCGCCCTCGCCGGAAAGTCCCCCCTTGCCGCCAGAGTTACGGGCTGTGGTTTCACGCTTTTTGGCCTGGCTGCTGGACGATGCGATCCGACTTCCGGGCACCAATATCCGGTTCGGTCTGGATCCGATCCTCGGGCTCATCCCCGGAGGAGGGGAGACTCTGGCCTCTCTTCTGGGACTTTATCTTCTGGGGGACGGAGCCCGCCGGGGACTGCCCTCACGGACCATCCTCAAAATGGCGGGAAATATGCTGCTCAATGCCGGAGTCGGGGCGATCCCCATTTTTGGCGATATTTTCTCCCTCTGGTTTAAATCCAACGCCCGAAATTATGTCTTGATCCGAGAGTGGATGGAAAGCCACGATGGCCGCGAACGCAGTGGCGGCTGGTGGCCGCTGGCGCTCGTTCTCGGCACCATCGGTCTCATCCTGGCGTTGAACATCGCCGCCTGGTGGCTCTTCCTCTGGCTGCTGGGCAAGATCTTCGGAGGCTGAATCCTCCGCCGGTCTTCAACTCACGGCTTTGATCTCCCAGCCTTCCCGGTAGGTTTTGGTCAAGAAAGGGTCCGCTTCGGGAAGATTGGGGAATTTCATGGACGTGGCATCCCACTCCAGTTTTTTCCCGGGGAAGCGCACCGCAATGTTGCCGAGCTGGACGACTTCGGTGAGGGGGCCTCCGTATTCAAAGCCATCGCTGGGCTGTTTGCCTGTCAGGCAGCCATCGACCCATCCATGGTAGTGGTTCTGATCATCGGCCATGGCCAGGTCCCTATCCTTGAATTTCTCTTCGGGATACAGCTTCGGCATGCCCACATGGGGCAGGACCATGGTTCCTTCCTCCCCAATGATGAGGGAACCGCTGGCCGGAAGTTCTCCCGCGTTGGGCACATGGGAACCCTTCACCGTGGGCATCCGGAGCCCGTCATACCAGGTGATGCGGATTTGCTCCGTCGCCGTATATTCCGTGCCCGGGAACACCCGATAGACGGTGGACTGGCAAGGCCAGACTTCGTGATTGATTCCGGTGTGATCCGCCTGCACGGTGAGGAGCGGTTTCTCAATCTTCAGCGCGGTGAAAACCGGATCGAGAATGTGGCAGCCGAAGTCACCCACCGCGCCACTGCCGAAGTCCTGCCAATCGCGCCATTTGAACGGGTGGTAAATGTCCGGGGCGAATGGGCGGAACGGTGCGGTTCCGATCCATTTGTCCCAGTCCAGAGTGTTGGGGGCCTGGGCCACAGTCGCCGGCCGTTCCAGAGTGCCGGCATAGCCATGCCCGGTCGCTCTCACCCAGCTGTGAACCTCCCGGACTTTGCCGATGGTTCCGGCCTGGATCCAGCGCACGCCGGTGCGGTAGAATTTGTGGGAATGGATCTGGTTGCCCATGCGGGTGATGACTCCTGACTTCGCGGCCTGCAGTCTCATTTGGCGGGCTTCCCAGACGGTGTGGGAGATGGGCTTTTGGACATAGACATGCTTGCCCTGCCGCATCGCGTCGAGAGCGATGAAGGCGTGCATGTGGTCCGGGGTGGAAACGGTGACCGCATCGATTTTGTCTCCCAATTTGCCGAGCATGTCCCGGTAGTCCTGGAATACCTGAGCCTGGGGTTGGAGCTGTTTGACTTTGTCCATCCGCCCGAGGTCGATGTCGCAGAAAGCCACATGCTTCACCCGGTCGTGCGTGGCCATTTGCTTGGTGTCGTCCCAGCCCTTGCCATCCGAGCCGATGGAGGCCAACTGAATCCCGGAGTTGAGATTCTGTCCCCTCACGATGGCGGGAGCGGCGGCGAGGAAGGCGGTGGCGGCTCCGTTTTTGAGAAAACGTCGACGGGTCGGAGTATCATTCATGGTCGGGTACTTTGGGGTGGTGACAGGGTCAGTGTGTGGTGAAGGATTTGCGGTAGCCAAGCAGGCCGGTGTCGTCGTAAAACTGAAAGGCAATCTCCGGTTTCCCGGCATTCGGTGGTCTGGATACCACGACTTCGATGAAGCCGCCCGTGACTTGATCCGCTTTCCCCTGGCCGTACGGTTGCGTGATGGTGCTTTGCGGATCAGTGGACTTGGGGTCCCCCGGAATCCGCCCTTTCCGCGCGTTGGAGTTGTCCAGCGTGCCGCAGCTGAATTCATGGATTCCGGTCGGGTCGATGCTGTGGTATTGCCAGTGGCGGTCCCCGTTCATGATGAAAAACCGGTCCGTCAGTCCGGCTTCGCGGATCCATTCTTTGAAAGCGAGCCCTTCATGGCGGAAGCCTCCAATGTTGGTGTGGTTGTCCTTTTTATAAGCATCGTCAGGGCCCACCAACGGGGTGGGGGAAATCAGGATTTTGAAGGTTGCATCGCTGGCCAGCAGCGTTTCCTTGAGCCATTTCATTTGCTCCTGGCCCCACAGGGTTTTCTCCTGGCCATCCGGCGAGTTGTTGGGGGAACGGTAGTCCCGTCCTTCAACCAACCAGATTTGGAGATCGCGGCTCAACCGGTGGGTCCGGTAGGTCTTCTGATCGGCCTCCCCCGGCAACACCACTGGCGTCTGTTCGCGGAAAGTCGCCAAGCCGAGATCCACCAGAGGTTCATAAGGTCCGGACGGATCACTGTCATTGCGCCGCCAATCATGATCGTCCTTTTCCCAGTAGGTGTGAACTTCGGCGAAGAGCTTGGGAAACCGCGGTTGCACGAACTGTTCGTGCCATTTGCGGCGCAGTTCGGGCTGGGTTTTGGCGGCGGTTTTGGCGGGTTGGTCGTAATATACGATGTCCCCGGTGCCGACAAAGGCCTGGGGCTTGAGTTTCAGAATGGCCTCCAGCGCCGGATAGCCCAGGCTGCGGTCAGCCCCGGTGTAGGGCGGACCAGAGCCTTTGGTCAGCCCATGGAACGCCGCGTAGTTCATGCAGGAGGTCACCACGAAATGCACTGGTTCGATCGATCCTGGAGCCCAGGTGCGGAACCGGCGAGTTGGACCGGTTTTCGCGGTTGCCCGGTCCTTTTCCGCAAATTGGAGCCGGTAGAAATAAGGATGTCCCGGGAGCAGGCCGTTGATCCGGGCTTTCACAATGAAATCTTGGTCCGGGCTCGCGGTAATCCAGTCTGTGAAGGCGGAATGAGTGAACGATTCCTGATCGGAAATTTCGAATCGGGCTTCTCCGGCGTGCCCCGGGAGATCTCCATCGATCAGGCTGGATCCCTCTGTGAGGCGACTTTGGAGAATGGCGGAATGTGCCGTGACCTCTCCCACCATCTCCCCTTGCCCATGGTCAATGTCCGCCCGCAACGCTGGGAGGACAAGCGCAAAGCAGAGGCTCCAGGCGCCAAAAACTGGCAGCAGAGGCAGACTGGAACGGAGAAGCAGCATCATTGCATTATGGAGGCGTTTCAAGCGGTGTGTCAATCCGGCGTGATGACGGTGCGTCTGACCCGGGAAATGTTCTGTCAATGGGGACCAAGAAGAGACAAATTTGTTGCACGCTTGAACATCTGCGGTAGTTTATTCAGTAAAGAAACTATACTGAACTATGACAATAGAACCGATCCGCGAATTCACGGAGGCTTGGCCGGTTCTGGAGCGGCTTAAAACCATCGAGCGGGCTGCTTGGTGGCGGGGCTGGGTCCGGCGCAGTGATCTTACCGCCATCTTCGGCGTATCGCTGGCCCAGGCTTCTTCTGATCTCCAGCGTTATCTCGAACTCAACCCGGGGGCCTTGGTTTACAATCTCAACCTGAAACGGTATGAGGGTTCTTCCAAAATGGTCTGCCGGCTTCACGATCCCACGTTGGAAGAGGCAGTGGGGCTTTTTGGCAGCGGAGGAGGCAGCGAGCAGGGCAGTGGGGAAATTGCCAGGGTCGAGCACATTCACTTGCCCGTGCGACGCCCTGCTGCGGCGGTATTGCGCTGTGTTTTCCTGGCTGTTCGGGAACGTCTCAGGCTCCGCATCAAATATTGGTCGGTCCACAGCGATACCGTGAAGTGGCGTTGGATCGTGCCCCATGCCTTGGCCCACGACGGTCTGAGATGGCATGTGCGTGCCTGGTGCGAGGAATCGAGCGGCTTTCGGGATTTCGTGCTGAGCCGGGTTGAATCTGCCGAGTGGCCTGATCCCTCCGCAATTTCCCCCCGTCTGCCAAGAGACGAGGAGTGGGAAACCTATGAAACCCTCGTGCTGGAAATCAATCCCAAGCTGGGCGACACCGGCCGACGGGCGCTGATTCGGGACTATGGTCTGCCTGCGACGGGGCAGTGGGAGTTAAAGGTCCGTCGGGCCATGCGACAATACCTTCTGGCGGCCCTGCGGGTTCACGATCCCGGGACACCGATCCAGGCTCCGGCGCACTTTTTGGTGGCACCGTGATACCGGTGAGGCCTGCTCAGAGTTTTTCCGGAGTCTGGAGCAGAGCGTCGATGTGTTCCAGAAGTCTTCCGGCGGCTCCGCCGTCGAGGTTGCGGTGATCAAAACTGAGGGTGATCTGGGCTTCCATCCGGGGCACGAAAGCACCGCTGGCCTCATCCCAAATCGGGGCACGCCGACCGGCCCCGATCCCCAGAACCAGATTTTGCTCGGGCAGGGGAATCGGGGTTGCCCAGACGATGCCGAAGGCCCCGAAATTGGTCACCGTGGCGATACCGGCACCCGAGGCCTCCCGGGGCAGGCGTCGGAGCCTCGCTTGGCGGACGAGGTTTTCGTAGTCCGGGGTCAGGTCCCTCAGGTTCATTTGGTCGACCTTGCGGATCACCGGCACGAGAACGCCATCCTCCACTTCCACGGCAAACCCGATGTCGATGGCTTCCGGATGGACAATGCGTTCCCCGATCAGGCGGCCGGCGGCGGCGGTGTTTTGAGAAAGCGCGATCGCCATGGCCCTCATCGCATAGAGAGTGATCCCGGGTTTGGGGTCGCAGTTCCGGCGGTGGTTGAGAAGATTGTCGAGGAGGACGGGACGCCCAACCGTGGCTAGGGGACGAGTCCAGCTGCGGCGCATGGAATCGGCCACCGCAATCCGCATCGGTGACGCCGTGGTCATCTTGTTGCGGTCCAGTTCAGAAAGAAATTTCTCGAAATCCTCGATCGTGAGGCGTCCTCCGGCACCGCTTCCGGCCACGCCGGCGAGATCGGCGGCATTGAGGCCGATTTCCTCCATGCGGGCTTTCATCCGTGGCGACATGAAGGTGGCGCCGGAGGCCCGCGCCGGTACCGGCAGTCCTTCCACGGTCGGTTGCACGGTAGGCTCTTCCACCGTGGAGATGGCATCCGACGTATTGATGCGGAAGTGCAGGTTGTCATTCTCTCCCGTTGGGCTGCTGCCGTTGTTGCTCGCTGTCGGGGCAACCGCTGAGGTCGATTCCTGGGGGAGCACTCCAAGGCGTCGGG
>JADZAX010000623.1 GCA_020852405.1 Verrucomicrobiales bacterium | reverse complement strand
TGTGGTTTTCCTTGATCAGTTCTAAATACCGGCTGACGTGGGCCTGCCAGCTGTAATGCTCTCGGACGTTTTCGATTCCGCGATTGGAGAGCTTGTTCCACTCCTCGGGATCGACGAGGATCTCCCGCAAGGCCTTTTGGATGGCTTCCGTGTCCTGCGGAGGCACAAGAGTGCCGTTCTGACATTTGGGAAGGATCTCCGCGGGACCTCCATCCTCGGTGGCCACGACCGGGCATCCCGATGCGGGGGCTTCCAGGATGGTCAGTCCGAAGGGTTCAGTCAGGGCGATGTTGATGAAGACGCCTTTGCGTTCCGCGCAGAGACGGTAAATTTCCGGCACCTCGCTGCCCACGTCGTGCTTTTTCGGGATGGCGAGTTTGCCATAGAGATTGTAGCGGTCCATCAGTAGGAGCAGTTCGGTGAGGACTTCCCGCTCCCCTTCCGGCATGGTTTCGATGTTGCTGCGGATTCCGGCAAAAATGACAAGATTGGCCAGTGCCTGGAGGCTCTTGTCGGTGCCATAGGCATGCAGCAGACCATCGATGTTCTTCTTCGCATCAGGACGGCACAGTGCCAGGATGAAGGGTTTGTCAGGTTGGGACAGGAAGCTCGCGAGTCTTTCCCGGGTTGCCTGCTTCGCCTGCATGCGCTCAACCGGGATCTCCTGCGGAGCGACCAAATCATGGTAGTAGGGGAAGTAGCGGTCGAAGTTCAGGCCTGGCGGGATGACGTGGAACTCCGCCCGGTCAAAACTGTCATAGACTTCGTAGGTGGAGATCTCCTGTGTGGTCGAGGTGACGATGAATTCGGCGTTTACCAGGGTGGTATCCTCGGCTGCGAACCTTTTCTGGAACTGGTAACGAGTGTTGGCGTCGGTCTCGAGCATGCCGGAGTCGATCAGCTTCCGCAGCTTGGGCTTGCCGAGCGAGTGGCCGGTCTGACAGAACGGCACGTTGAGAATCGAGGAAAGTTCGGCGGCGATGTATCCCGCATCGGCATAGTGTCCGTGGATCCAATCGGGGAAGAGCTTTTCCTGTTTGACAAAGGTGATCGCGTTAGCCACGTATTCGTCGAGATGGGGCCAGAGCTTTTCTTTCGGGAGATACTTCTTTCCCCCACACCAAATTCGACGGATGGAGAATTTCTCGTTCACCTCCTCCACGGCACGGGAGTATACCGGATCGGTGGTGGGATCATCGATCCTCCGTGTGAAGAGATCGACATGCGTGACTTCAGGCTGCTTGCTGAGCTCTTTGGCCAGCTCCATCACGTAAACGATCTGGCCGCCATTGTCTGCATCGCGGCCGATTTCCAAATGGCGGGCGCGGAAGAGTCCATGGAGACTGTGCAGCTGTATCCTCATTGTTACAGGGGCTACCTACCACACTTCAGGGGTCCCCTCAGCTTCTTTATGTCTCCGGCTGCGGTGGTGGCCGGGTGCGATCCCTTATTCCAGGCTCTCTCCGGAGGCATCCGGAAAGAAATGAGCAATCCCTTCGAGAATGCCGGCGGCGTAATAGCCATTCATGCCTGAAAGAATTCCTTTTGCGAGATAGAGCTTCTCTGGATGCCCGTTCCGCAGAGAAAGGTGCAAGGCTTCCGCACGAACCTCATCGGTGGCATTGGCGACGAGAACAGCGGGGAGCTCGCTGGCCAGCACCGGTATGTCATTGCCACTGTCTCCGGCATAAAGCACCCGGTCCGGTGCGGTTCCGGTATTCTGCACCAGCCAACGGACGGCGTCGAGTTTGGTGGCCCCTTTGGCCATCACGTCGAGAAGTCCCGTGGGGACCGTTTCATCGACGCTCCAAATCAGATCAGCCTTGATGAAGGCCTCGTTTAATCTCTTCCGCACGTTGGTGAGGACGCGCTCGCGAGAGCGGAGGTCGGGGACGTTGAAGCTGAGCTTGTGGGCCGCCTGTTCCGACTCCTCCTGCAGTTCCAGTTCATCCAGATCGCTGACCAATGGGAGAACATCCTGCCATTCACGACCCTGCCAAGACTTTGCCAGAATCTGGTGCCAGCCGGCATTGGGTGCCCATTCCCCATCCGGCCCGCGGTCATAGATCGTCGCGCCAACGTCGGCGATCAGATGATCGGGCATCGGGAGATGGTATTCCGCGACGGCTTCCAGATGCAAAGCCAGACGGCGTCCACTGACGAAGGCCAACCTTGATCCCGTTCGACGCACCCATTCCCAGAGCGCAGCCCGCGCGCCTGGAGATTCTGTCTGTGGGCCATTAGGCAGGAGAGTGCGGTCCAGATCAGTGCAAAGGAGGAGAGGCATTAAACTTTATCGGGCCTCAAGATTGGCCTTGCAAACATTCTCAAGGGCGGGATGCGGTCGGGCTATCTGGAAGCACCGGACGGAATGTCATCAGGATCAGATCTGGTGAGTCTTCAGGATCGATATGCTACTCTCGCAGGTCTCCTTCCAGACGACCGGGCTTCAATTCTGCCGGGGTTCCGGTGGTGATTTGGGCCGCGGCTTCAGCAAGCGCACCCCATAGTGTCGGGGCACTGGTTGGGAGGCGGCGTGAAGCTTTTCCTCAAATTCCCGGCCCAGTGCGACCAAGTCGTTGACCTTGGCGAGGGCGGCCGCGATGTCGCCTTCAAGCTTGGTTTTTTTCTCCTCCGTCGCTGTGGCGAGTTGGTTGCGCAGTCCCTTGATGCGACCCCATTGATCGCGCAGTGGGCGGACCGATTTGTCATTGCGTTCCCGGTTGAGCAGGGCCACCTCCATTGCTTGGGCATACTGCGGGGTGGCGACATTTGCCTGAAGTTCGATCTTGGCAGCGAGCACCGAGTGCGGCACCGGTTTGCCGAACGGCTTGCCATCGATCGTGATTTCATAGAGGCCGGGCGAGAGGCCGGAGATTTTTAGGCGCTCCCCGCCGAGACGGTGTCCGGCTTTCGTAAGATCCATCCCCATGGCTGCCGGATGAGAGCTTTCCCATTTCAAGGCTTCGGCAGTGCCGCTGGCGGGCACGACCCAAGGCAGTGCGGGGGAGAGATGGGTGAAGGTCAGTCCGGCGCCCTCCGGCAGTTCCGCCAGATCGGTGAGCGTTCCATTGCTGCCGGCAGGAATCCACTGGTTGCCGCGTTTGCCGAGGCTGATGCTGCTGACGAACTTCCGGTCAGGGCTGAACTGGGAGAGCAGACTGTACGCCATGATGAACTGGCCCGCTTCTCCCGGATGGATGGCGTCCGGCACCAGGGAAAAGTCCGGATCGGTGCGGCGCTTCGCGAAGGTGAAATCATTGAGCGGTCCCCAGAGGTCGACCGCCGGAAGGCCCCGTTGGCCAGCCGATTCGCGAAGCCATCCGGCATAGAAGCCCAACACGGAATTGTATTGTGGGGAAAATTCGCGCGTCCGGAAGCGGTAGGTGTCATCTTTCATCCGCAGAGCCAATTGGTGATGATCGAATGGCGTCGGAGTCATGATGATGGCCGTGGCCCCAAACGTGCGGATACGGTCCAACAATTCCGACATGTCCCGCTGGTAGGTGGCGAAGATTTCCGGGGAGAAGTCCTGATATTGCCCGTCATTCATGCCCAGCATGAGGGTGACATACTTGGGATGGAACGCGGCGACGTCGTCGTCGAAACGGCGCAGGGCGTCGGCTGCCCGGTCCCCACTGACCCCGGCGTTGTGGAAATGGATGCGCCTCTCCGGATACCGGGTCAGGAAGAAGTCCTCCACATACTGGGTGTGGAGGCATTGATGCGTGATCGAATCCCCCAGAAAGACCAGCGTGTCGCCGTCCTGGAGATCGAGCGTGGGTTCGGCAACCGTTGTCTTGCCCGCAACGGGTGCTTGGGGTGCCTGGCCACGAAGGCAGGGAGCCGTCAAACCGAAGGAGAGGCAACAAAGGAGAAGCAGGCGATAGATCATGGCGACATCCTACCCGATGCCGCCTCGGGAGGGCAAGACCGTAGATTCGGGTCGGCCGGTGCCCTGACACCGGAAATGCGTTCTTGCTGTTGTGCCCCCCGATTGGCTATGATGCGCACTTTCAGAATCGATCCTCATGCAATCTTTCCGTCTCAGCCTGTTTTTCCTCCTCACCGGCCTTTTTCCCAGGGTGGGTGCCGCCGCCGAACCGACTCCTGTGTCGGTTGGGTGGGAACACCGGCAGCTCGATGGTCTGTTTTTTTCAGAAGGCGCGAGTCACGGGGACATCGACGGGGATGGCATCCAGGATATCATCTCCGGTCCTTATGTGTATTTCGGGCCAGCCTATGCCCTGGAAACAAGGGTCGCGATTTACGAACCCAAGCCTTTCGCCAAGTCGGGTTATTCCGACAATTTCTTCTCCTTCATCCGTGACTTCAACCATGACGGAAACGCCGATGTTCTCGTCCTGGGTTTTCCGGGGAAAGATGCCTCCTGGTTTGAGAATCCGGGGAATGAACGACTTGGTCAGGGGTGGTGGAAACGCCACCTCATCCTCGATCCGGTCGACAATGAAACCCCGACGTTTGCCGACCTCACGGGCGACGGGAAACCGGAGATCATCTGTTCCCAAAATGGAATCTTTGGCTATGCCGGACCGGACGAGGCGGATCCTGCCCGCCCCTGGGTCTTCCATGCTGTCTCCTCGGAGAAGGCCACCGGAGGGAAATTCACCCACGGAATGGGGATCGGCGATGTCAATGGGGACGGTCGGGCTGATTTTCTGGAGAAAAATGCCTGGTGGGAACAGCCGGCCTCGCTTTCCGGTGATCCGATCTGGGAACGCCACCTCTTTGCTTTCTCAGGCCCGGGAGGCGCCGATATGTTCGCCTATGATTTTGATGGCGATGGGGACAATGACATCCTGACCAGTCTGGCGGCGCATGGGTATGGTCTCGCCTGGTATGAGCAGGTGGTTGAAAACGGGGCCAAGGGATTCCGGCAACACCTCATTACCGGTCAGACGCCCCAGGAAAACGCCCACGGTGTGGCGTTCTCTCAGCTCCATGCCATCGCGCTGGCCGATGTCGACGGTGACGGGGTCGCCGACATTGTCACCGGGAAGCGTCATTGGGCCCACAACGGCCACGATCCGGAGGGCAATGGGCCCGCCGTGCTCTATTGGTTTCGCACCGTGAGACTGCCGGATGGCAAGGGCGTGGACTTTGTCCCTTACCTGATCGACGGAGACTCCGGCGTCGGGACCGACGTCGTGGCGGAGGATGTAAACGGTGATGGACTTGTCGATGTGCTGGTGGGCAACAAGAAGGGAACCTTCCTGCATCTCCAGAAGCGTGACGGCAGCACCGCCGTTCCGGTGCCGAAGCGCCCGGCCCGCAAACCCATGGTCGAAACCGGTCTTACCGCCAGCGAGGCTGTGAAACAGATGAGCCTCACTGAGGGATTCGAGGTCAGTGTGGTGGCCGAGGAACCAGAGGTGAGGCAACCCATCGCCCTCGCCATCGACGAACGTGGCCGGCTCTGGGTGGCCGAGGCCTACGCCTATCCGGTGCGTCAACCTGAGGGGCAGGGGCAGGACCGCGTTCTCATTTTCGCCGACCAGGATGGTGACGGCCGCTTTGAAACCCGCAAAGTCTTTGCCGAACATCTCAATCTGGTGAGCGGGTTGGAAGTTGGATTCGGAGGTGTCTGGGTGGGGGCGGCTCCGGAGTTGCTCTTCATTCCTGACGCCGACCGGGACGATGTGCCGGATGGCCCACCGCAGATTCTGCTTGATGGTTGGGGGCAGCAGGACACCCACGAAACTTTGAACTCTTTCATCTGGAGCCCCGACGGGTGGCTTTACGGCTGCCACGGGGTATTCACGCACAGCAAAGTGGGTAAACCGGGCACTCCCGAAGCCGACCGGGTGCCGATGAACGCGGGGGTCTGGCGCTACCATCCGGTGCGGCACGAGTTCGAGGTCTTCGCCCACGGCACCAGCAATCCCTGGGGTCTTGATTTTGACGCGAACGGCGAGGCTTTCATCACCGCCTGTGTCATTCCTCATCTCTACCATATGGTCCAGGGAGGACGCTACCAACGCCAGGGGGGGCAGCATTTCAATCCCCACACCTACGACGACATCAAGACCATCGCCGACCATTTGCACTATGCCGGAGACATCCGTGACAATGCCCATTGGGGCGCCGCGCCACTGGCCAAGGCGGACACTCTGCAACTCGGCGGCGGCCACGCCCACTGTGGTCTGGTGATCTATCAGGGTGACCAGTTTCCGGAGGAATACCGGGGCAAGCTGTTGTTTACCAATCTTCACGGGCACGGCATCATCAGCGATTACACGGTTCCCGAGGGCAGCGGGTTCATCGGCAAGCACGGGGCCGACTTTCTCCATACCAATGACCGTTGGAGCATGCCGGTGGAAATGCAGCCGGGTCCGGATGGCAGCCTCTTCGTCATCGACTGGTATGACAAACAGAACTGTCACCGGCGGGACGCAGAAATTTGGGACCGCAGCAACGGACGTCTCTATCGGGTTACCTACGGACAGCCCAAAGCAACGGGGCCGGTGGATTTGTCCGCGCTCACTGATGCGGACCTCGTCGCCCTTCAGACGTCGAGGAATGCCTGGCACCAGCGAACCGCCAGCCGGCTTCTCCAAGAGCGGGCGGCTTCGCGCAAACTGGACTCCGCCTCCTTCGGGACGGCGCTGACGAAGCTTGCGGCCGGCAGCGATCCCGCCACCAGGCTGAGGGCACTTTGGTTGAAACATGTCACCGGAGGAGGCATCACTTCAGCGGATTTCCAGGCCGACGATGCCGTGCT
>JADZAX010000622.1 GCA_020852405.1 Verrucomicrobiales bacterium | reverse complement strand
TGACGGCCTTCCTTGAAGTATGAAAAATGTTCTGTTCATCTTCGGTGGCGCAGCAGTCGTTTGGCTAATAGCAACAGCTATCGGGTGGCAGATGGATCAAGTCCGCGATGTCAGACTCGCCCACACACCACTTCACGATTTGGCTCAGAATCATCTGGTTAGAGAGATGCGAGAGCAAATCGAACGTTTCCATGCAGATGTGAACGCAAGGGATACCCAAGGAGAAACGGCTTTGTTTACAGCTGCACGGTGTGGGGATGTTGATTCGATTCGTGTTCTTTTGGATGCCGACTGCAACCCGACCATCACAAATCTGGCTGGCATGACTGCGCTAGACGCGGCGATCAATGCACAACGGACAGACGCCATTCAAGTCCTCCAGATCGCAATTGAAGGGAAAAGGGGTGAAAAATCCAACAAAATGACAGCGCCCAGTGAGACGAAGTGATCGCTTCGGTGATGGTCTTGGGTGGGCAACATGTTCTCGGCAACTCCAGCGCTTCGCGATTCAACCTCACATCTCACTAAGCCCTCTCCAATCATCCCCCTGCAACGCTTCCAACTCACCCCCCGGTTCCTGAGCTTAACACTATGCCAGCGGGGGGAGTCCATCGCGAGTGCGTGGCCTTGTGGCTGCTGGCATAGTGGGGCGCTGCAGGCAACCGACCAAACCCACCAGCTCAAAAGCTCCGGCTATCGCCAAGGCAACCGCTCTTCAACGGGTCTGGGCGTGACGTTTACACGCTTGCGGAGGCGGGGCCGCTGTTTGGCGCATCAGGTCGGCCAGGGCCAGGAGGCGGGGCACCAGTCCGGTGACGACGGCTCCCACGACGAGTCCGCCGGTGATCAGGGCCGGCGTTCGGGGGATCTGCAGGGCGACCAGCAACGGGCGGAGCCCGGTCATGACCACCCAGAGCACGGTCACGCCAACGAGGGCCGCGCCCACCGTGCGTCCGGCGGAAATCCGGTGACACTCCTGGTGACGACGGTTCCACCAGGCTACTCCCGCGAGCCAACCGATGAGGAATCCTCCGAGCGCCAGGATGGTTTCCTCAATGACCGCTACCGGCCAGAAATAGTAGATGAGGGCCAGTCCCAGCGCGGTCAAGCCGATCTGCAGCACGGCAGGCAGGGCTCTCCAACGATCGAAGCGCGGGGTCAGGGTCCACCGGTAGAGGAGGCCGGTGACGGCGGCCAGCGCGAGGCCGACCAGCACGTCCTCCACGTCATGCCGCCCGAGATAGAGGCGGCTCAGTCCGACGCCCGCCACCAGGAGCCCCGCGGTGATCCAGGCCCAGCGTTTCCCGATCTCATGGGCGAGCCAGAACCACATCACCGCCGCGAATTGAGTGTGGCCGCTGGGGGCTCCAAAGGAGGGTTTGGCCGTGAGGTTGAGGCTGTATTTCACATCCGGACGGGGATCCTGCCAGAGATCTTTGAGGAACCAGTTCAGCAGGCCGGTCACCAGCACGATGATGGCAAGGCGGGTGGCGAGGTGGCGGTTTCCGCACCAGAAGCAGATGCCGAGGACCATCAGAATCAGGTTGGCCTCCCCGAACAGGGTGAGGGTCTTGAAGACCACCGTGAGGAAATCGTTCCTGAACGGGAGCACCCAGTCGAGGTTGTGAAGAAAGGAATCCATGGCGGTGAAGGGGGGATGGAGGCGTCCGGAGACGGGGGGCCGAATCCGATGTCTCCAGCGTGCAGGCTCCCCGGGCGTTTGTCGACTCCCAAAGCAGGACGCGCGATGCTCTGGATCCTCCCGGAGTGCGGTTCCTAAACCACGAGCCGTCCTTTGCGGTGGGCGAGGGAGATCGTTGCCTTCGATCCGGAATTGAAGTCGAGGAAGTCGTGCTCCATCCCGTCGCTGAAAATGACGCCATTCTCCCCCATCTGGGACTCGAGGACGAGGGGCTGCGGCCCGGTGATTTTCCCAAAGAGGAGCGCGGTGCCGGTGGTGTTGCTGGGAAACGGTTCCCGGACCGTGAAATAGAGGTAATCCGCCTCCCACGGGAAGGACGGATCCCTCGGCGGTTTGGGGTCCGTCCGTCCGGCGGCGAGGGCGATGCCCTCGGCTCCGGCCATGAGGCTCTTGAACCATCCGGTGGAGCCGAGCCCGGTCGAAACGATGACTCCGCTGGAGGAATGGTTCTCCGTCCTCTTGCCCAGCTCAATGCGGTAACGGGCGGAGCCATGGGACTTTGGACCGATGAAGAGATCGTTCACCGCGCAAAGGCTGAGCCCTGTGTTGAGCCGGGCTTCCGCCATCGTGACCTCGCGGAGGGGGCGCCCACCGCGGAGCACCTCCGGGATCACCTTTTCCAGATGGGGCACCTGAAAGGGGAGCAGCTGCCCGTCCCACCGTGCCGGATCGGGGTTCACCCCGAGCAACGGCTGTCCCTGGAGGTATTTCAGCGTGTTGGCCACCAGCCCGTCCTGGCCGAGGGCCACCACGATATCCTGCGCTCCAAAAACAAAGTTCGGCAGAAAAGAGCGTGGCACCACCTGAACGCGTCCCAACCGGCCCAGCACTTGCCGCGCCTCGGTGATCGCTTCCTGGTAGGCGTCGTCTTCGCGCTCGTAGTCATCGAAATCCCCGCCGAGGCGGCTGACATAGAATTCGGCCTGCGCCTTCGTCGCAAATTTCGTCTTGAGATCCGCCAGGCGCGTCGCCCGGATGACGAGGACGATCTTCGATTCCGTGAGCCGATCCATGGGGCGTCACTTTCTTGGGGACGGACGGTCGAGGAGTTCGCTGAGGAGTTCCGGAGAGATGTTCAGATTGCCGATCTTCTCCGCTTTGGCCGCCAGTTCCTGAAAGGCAAAGGCGATCAGCTGCTGGGGTTTCATTCCCGCGGTGGCGAGGGCCTGAAGGACCTGCGGGTCCGCGCTGGCCAGTGCCTGCATGGTGGTGGAGATGCCATAGGCGCGGGTGTCCGATTCCGACCTCGCATTTCGGGCGGCCAGCGCGACGAGCTTCTGGCGTTCCTCCTCCAGGCCGATGTTGGTTTCGAGTTGGGCGCGCTCGAGTTCGGCCTGCTTTTCCTGCACGGCCTTTTCCGCCTCCATCTGGGTCTCGCGGATCTGCCTTTATTTGTTCTCCACCGCGATCTCCGTGTTCAGTTCGTTTTCTTTGATCGCGCGCTCCTGTTCCACGGCGGCATTCCGGCGCATGAAGATGGCTTCATCAGCCCCTTTGAGCAGAAGCTCCCGGGTTTCCGCCTCGAGTGCCCGCGCCGTTTCCGGGGTTGGCTTGATGGCGAGGAGGGAAAGGCCCAGCACCTCGAGTCCGAGGGCGGTGAGTTCGGGAAGCGTGGCGAGCTGGGTCCGGATCGCTCTGACGAGTGCTTCCGAGGCGCGCAGAGCCTGCCGCAGCGGGAGTTTCTCGATTTCGGCCCGCGCCAGCACGTGGACGAGATGGATGACCCGTTGCGGGAGTTTCTCCGGATCCTCGGACACATATCGCTGGCCGCCGGGATCGAGCGTGAAATTCATCAGGGCCGCCAGTTTCTGCGGCTCCGCAATGCGGAACGTCACCTGGCCCTGGAGGCTGACACTCTGGTAGTCCGCCGTTTGCTCCTCGAAGATGAAGGGCTCCTCCGTGCTCTCCATCGGCACGAGCACCAGTGAGGTGGTCGGTGAATAGTAGAAGAAAGAAATGCCGGCCCCTTCCCGGACGATCTTGCCGCCGCTGTATTGGATCACGTGGGAGGTCGGGGGAATTTTGATGAACCGGATGCCGAACATGGTGGTGTGGGGGTGGGAGGTTGTGCCAGACCAAGAAAATGGATCAACCGGATGGATGCAAGCATCGAAAGTAGGAACGGCCCACATTTGCCGGAGAATGCAGGCGCCGGGGCCGGAGGAAATCCCACCGGAGCCGCCGGCCAATGCGGAGGGGAGAAGCTCAAACCGTGCCTGCTGCCGGATTTCTGAAGCGCTGCTCCCGTCGGAAATGGCATCGGGATGTGTGTTGGACGGCCATCCGGAATGCCTTAGGGTCCGGGCTGAACTCTTCAGACGCCCTGTCCATGATCCTGCTTCTCGGCTTGGCTTGACCGGAATAGGGCTTGCCCCGTCATGGGCTCTTTGATAGGTAATGTTCAATGCGCCTGATCTGGTTTTTCATCTTTGCAGCGGTTCAGGCCATTTCCTGCCCGATCGTCTCCGTCGCTGATGAAAAGTCCGGAGCGACTGACCCGGACCTGGCGCTTGTGGAAAAGTGGCGTGGCGCCGCCGAGGCCGGGGATCTGATGCTGGAGGACCGGAAATACGAGACTGAGACCATCCGGCTGACCGCCAAGCTGGCTTCCACGGACCTCAGGCAAGCAGCCACCTTTTTCTGCCATGCCTGCGACCTGCTCGAAGCGGCCGCGCTGGCCAAGGGCTGGGAGGGGGCCAATGCGGGGAATGGATGGCTGACGCGATCCAACCTGCTCGGCGAGGTCATGAAGCAGGCTCCCCGACTCGACACCTTGTCCTTGATCCTCCGGCTTTATCAGGAAGACACTACCGGGAATCTGACCTTCACCGGTTGGTGGCAATCCACCAAGCTGGGCCAGCCGCTGATGGAAGAGTGGCTGAAATCCGGCGGCACCGCATCCACCGTGGCCGGTAGTGAAGGGATGCTGACTGCCCTCGCCGGGATCTCCGAGGAAACTCCCTCCCCGCTGCTTGGGGTGGCATTTTATGATTTCTGCAACCGGCTCAATCCGGCCTGGAGGAAAGAACTGCTGGTCTGGATGGGGCGCTCTTCCCCAGATGGTGCCGGGCCCGGGCCGCTGGTGGAGGAACTCCGGGCCGCCGTTCTGCTCTTCTGCCTAACGGACAGTGCCATGCGGCTCGACCCGGAGGTCGGCCCGCTGGTGGAAGCGCTGGGCGGGTGGAACTCGGTGTGGCGGCATTACCGTGTGGTGATGGAATCCCCGGGTGTCAACAGCCGGGTCCGCCTCGGGTTGGGACATCATTTGTGTTATGTGGCCGGGACGCAGACTGATCCGGAGGTGGTGCGTCGCAGCGCGATGTGCGCCCTCGAGGCCCAGAGGCTCCGGGGATGTGTTCATGGCTACCAGTTCGCCTACATCATGCGGCGGTTTGCCGAACTGCCGATCGACGATGTCTGGATCGCCGCGGCACGGAATCATTACGAAACCTGGACGGCCCGCTGTGAATTCACTCCCCGGACGAAAGCTCCCGGGCTTGCCTACAGCCCGTGCGACTGGGCGTTGCACAACATGCTGCGTCTCTCTGCCCGGGCCGGCCAGCGCGACTGGCTGGATGCCATTTTTGAGGGGAACACCTACACGTTGACCAACGAGCCTTCGGCCCTGGTGGAGCTTGTTGTGGGAGGGCAGACCGACCTTGCCGTCACCTTCATGAAGGAGAATTGGCCAAAAATTCTGCATCCGGCGGAGGCCCGTTTCTCCTGGGCTGAAGAAGTCGCGGCGGGATTGCCGGCCTTCAAAGCCGCCTGCAAAGACGAAGGGCTGGAGTATTTGGCGGAACTGATGCTGGTGGGGCTGCCCGATCCAAAACCGGCCGGACAGGCTGAAATGCCGGGCTTCAAACCCCACGATGCCCGCATTCTGGAACTCGCGCAGCGGTTTCCCGGCATCCGCTTCACCGACGAGGCACTCAAGGACCGTTGCCTCCAGGAACTCGCCAAAACCATTCCCACCGTCCGGATCCTCGACTCCGCCTATAGCGAGTATGCCAACCGCAGTGTCCTGACCGACTGGGCCGCCAACACTGAGTATTATGAAGTTCAAACCGAGGTGCGTCCCTTCTCGGTCGGCCTGGGTTGGAAGGTCTGCCAAGGAGGGGTCGGGGAAGCGGTCAAAGCCTACGAAGAAGCCGTCCGGGCGCCACAGGAGCAGGATTACTACCAGCGGTATTTCCTTCGCTCCCTCACCGAAGGAGTCTTCGATTGCTTGGAGTGGCGGTGGATTTCCCAAAAGGAGCTCCAACCCGGGACGGACCCACTGCTTCCCTTGCTGGAGGTCATCGTAAGCCAGACTCCCGTGTCCCAGACCGACCGCCAATTGGGCGACGTGGTGGCATTGCGGCTCATCCACCACTATGCCAACCAGGATGCCAAAGGCGCCGAAGCATGGCGGAAGCAGTTGCCTTCCGCTGTGGCCAAGGCCTGCGATAACAAGCTCTCCGGGGCTCTACTCTGGAAATGGGTCCAGGCTTGGAGCGGTGGCAAACAAAACCGGAGAGCCGATCCCGCCCGGCGCATGGATCTGTTGCTGTCCCTGCTCAGGGAGCCTTGGGTGTTGTCGAAATACGGCCCCGGAAAACCTCCGCCCAATCTTGTGTCGGAAGCCATTTCCAAGTCCGGTCTGTTCACTCCCGGAGAATTCCTGCCGGAAGCCGGACGTCTATGTGAAGGATGTCCCCGCGGAGGACGCACGGCCTTGGAATGCGCCGAATACGCGGCCGCCCATGGGTTCTACCCGGAAAGCGCGGTCTTTTACAGTCTGGCTGCGGAAGCCGCCACCAAGGATCCTGCGCTGCGGAACCTCCGCCGCTTGCGCCAAGCCGAGATGTTGGAACGCACTGGTGAAAAAGCAGACGCGCACAAGCTCTATACCGCGCTAGCCGGCGAGTCCACTCTGTCGGCGGTGGTGCGGAATTCCGTGTCGCTGGGACTTGCACGCGTTGGTCCATGATCCGGGAGTTCTGCCGGACCGGGGACACCCCTTCCCGCTAAGGCTTGGGAGGCGCCGGGATTCCTTTTTCGGCGGCTTTGGCGATCTGGCGGATGAATTCTTGATCCGCTTCCGAGAGCTTGGCCAGATCGTAGGAGACTTCTTTGCTTGTGGTGGGCATGAAGAATTTGACTTTACCCTCCAGAATGACCACGACCGGGCCGGCCTCCCCCGGTGCAGGAGCGGCAAAGGCCATGAGTCTCCCCAGCATGGTTTGACCTTCGGTGTTGGACCAGTTGCGCAACGGGGTCACGTAGATCCTTTGCAGGATCCGGGGAGCGGGCTGGGTCACCGTGACATTGGGCTGATCTCCACCGGTGTTCCGGGTGACGAATTTTTTGGGAGTGGCCGGAATGACGATCTGGGCCCGGGCGACCGTGGAAGCCATGATCAGCAGCAGGCCCGCCATAGAGACGGCCATCACACGCCAAAACAGGGGGGAATGGGTCAGAATGCCACCTTTCATCCCTCCAAAATGCCGGATCGTGACAACTTTGGCAAGTTCGTTCAGGGGCGTTGGAATGGAATTCCCGCTTGACGAAGCCTTGCTGCCGGAGCATGGTCACCCTTTACGGACCTTCAGTTTTCCATTTCCCATGAGCACCGCCAAATCCATGACCGAAGAACAGATCGCCCAAGTCCGCCAGTGGGCTGCGGACGGCGCCACCCTCCAGGATATCCAGCAACGGCTCGTAGCCGATCTGGAAATCCGGGTGACCTTTCTGGAAACCCGATTCCTGCTCGAAGACTTGAAAATTGAGTTGATCCCGGAGCCTGAACCCGCGGCCGAGGAGAAGACCGAAACGGAAACGCCCGCCTCGCCGGTTGAGGAGGACACTGCCGGCAAAATTGTCCTCAAAGTCGACGAACTGCAGCGCCCCGGCACATTGGTGAGCGGAAAGGTCACCTTTGCCGGAGGGCAGACAGCCCAATGGGCCCTCGACCAGTTCGGCCGCTTTTCGTTCCAGCCCGACGATCTTGATTTCCGACCGGAGGAGGAGGAAATGGTCGAGTTCCAAAACCAGTTGAGCTTGTCATTGCGTCGTCTGGGGTTCTGAAAATCCCTTGCGCCACTATTTTTTGCTGATACGATCGGCACCCAAGTTTACCGGACTTGATCCTTCTCAATCCCATTCCCCGTTTTCATGAAAAAATACCTTGTTGAGTTCATCGGCACCTTCTTTCTGGTCTTTTCCGTGTGTTTTGCTGCCGTGATGCAGAACCATGCGATGGCGGCCTTTGGTATCGCTGCCACTTTGATGGTGATGATTTATTCAGGAGGCCATATCTCCGGCGGCCATTACAATCCTGCGGTCAGCCTGGCCGCGATGCTGCGTGGCAAGCTTTCCTCGAAGGACTTCCCATTTTATGTCGTTGCCCAGATCCTCGGCGGGGTTGTCGCCGCCTTCCTGTCCAAGTATCTCGCCGGCGAGTCCAAGATCGAGGCCTTTGAGCCCGAAGGCATCACCCCGATGGTGGGTGAGTTTCTCTTCACCTTTGCCCTGGCCTGGGTCGTGCTCAATGTCGCCACCGCCAAAGGCACCGCCGGTAACTCCTTCTACGGACTCGCCATTGGCTCCACGGTGCTTGCCGGTGCCATTGCGGTCGGCAAGTTCTCCCTCGGCGTTTTCAACCCCGCGGTGGCTTTCGGCCTCGTGGTGATGGGCAAGCTGGCGGTGGGGGCCATTGTGAAATACCTCGCGGTTCAACTCGCGGGTGGCGCGGTGGCCGGACTGGCCTTCAACTTCATCAATGGCAAGGACTGAGTCTTTTGCCGGAGACTGACACCAGCCCGGACGGGGATTCCCAGTCCGGGCTTTTTTGTGCCTTGCCGGGCCGGTTTTTCCGGCTGGCTTTTCACATCAGACGGGCTGCCATTTCCGCGAGCTCACTGCGCTCGCCACGGTTCAGCGAGATGTGGGCCGAGCAGGCCTGGTTCCGCATCTTTTCCCGGGTGTAAACCAGTCCGTTGCTGCGCCTGTCCACGAAGGGGTTGTCGATCTGGGCCGGGTCGCCGACGAGCACCAACTTGGAACCCTTTGCCATGCGGGTGACGATGGTTTTGGCCTCATGAGGCGTGATTTGTTGGGCCTCGTCGAGGATGAAGAACCGATTCGGGATGGAGCGTCCGCGGATGTAGCAGAGCGCCTCGATTTCGATGAGGCCGCTGTCGAGGTAGGGTTGGTAGCATTTCACCGCGCCGGCAGGTGGCAACGCGGTCTGGGACTTACCGCGGGGGCTTTTGCCTGCGGGTTTGCCCGCCGTCGGGGAGGCGGCTCCCGGCTTCCGTGGCTTGCTCCGGTCGGTGCCGTGCGGTGGCACCAGGATGAATTCCAAGGCGTCGTAGATCGGTTTCAGCCAGGGATGCAGTTTTTCCTCCAGCGAGCCCGGCAGAAAGCCGAGAGTCTCGCCCATGGCCACGATGGGGCGGCTGACCGTCAGTCCGGAATACCCGCCTTCCGTCACCGCGTGCAGGGCCGAGGCGACCGCGAGCAGCGTCTTGCCGGTCCCGGCCTGCCCGAAGCAGGTGACCAGACTGATCCTGGGGTTGAGCAGGGCGTCGAGCAGACACTGCTGGCCAAGATTGAGGGGCCGGATCGCCGCTCCCTCCCGGACTCTCAGGGATTCCGGAAACCGCAGCCTGACGAATTTGCCTCCGCCTTCGTGGCGGGCCGGGAGGGCCCGTCCGGCGGCGGCGGACAGCAGCACATATTCATTGATCTCAAGCCCCTGGCCCAGCTCGGGGAGGCAGAATTCACTGGATGTGCTGGCGAAGCGCTGCAGGTCGTGCGGATCGAGTTCCAGGGCCCTGATACCCGGGCCTTCGACCCTGGTTTCACAAACCTTGTCCGTTTCATAGTCCTCGCAGGCCAGTCCCAGAGCCATCGCCTTGAGCCGCAGGTTCAGATCTTTCGTTACCAGGATCACCGGGGCGGCGTTGACCGAGCGCAGCATCTCCACACAAATGAGCAGTTGATGGTCGGTGCTGACCGGCTCGGGAAGCAGTGACTGCAGCCGTTCTCTGGCTTTCCGGGCCGGAGCCGTTTCCGGGTGGCAGATCACCATCCGGATGGTCCCTCCTCCCGGAGTCATCACTCCCTGGGTGGCAGCCTCGGCATGGTCGGTGAACATCTGCGTCAGGGTCCGGTGCACCTGCCGTGCATTCGCACCGCGTTCCGACGGCTCCTGTTTGAACTTGTCCAGTTCGCGCAGCACATCGAAGGGGATGCAGATATGGTTTTCCTCGAAATGTCGGATGCACTCCGGATCATGGAGCAGGACGTTGGTATCAAGGACGAAATTTTTGCCGACCGGAGAGGGGGCTTTCAGGCCGGTCCGGTTCAGTGCGGCGGTCCGTTTTTGATCTGCGGACCGCGAACGCCGGGTGCCCGAGGGGGGCATTTCTCGGATTCGGGAAGGCGAGGCTTCCGCGGAGAAAAGTTCTGCCTGCTCGGAGGCGGGGCTGGTAATGGTGGCGGTGGAAACCGGGGCAGGGGTGAGGTCGTGTATCATTCAGGTGGGGCTGGGGTTGACAGACAGGACAGTGGAAAAAGCAACAAACCGGCCAGATGGAAACAAATGCTTCGGATTTCTAAAATTCAGTGCGAGGACCAACTTCCCCAGCCCCCAACGCGCACCCGGAGTGCAGGAGGTCGACCAGATCCGAGACCATCAGCTCGAGTTTGGGAAGAGCGGTTCTGGAGGGTTCGACATCAATGTCATGGATATTCCAAAAGGTGATGCGACGCTCCCAGCCGGGAAAGGCACGGGCGATTCGGGGGAGGTGTTCGCTTTCCTTCAGGGCCACTACAAGGTGGGAGCAGACGAGGTCATCCACTGTCAGCAGCATGGGGTGCGCTCCGGTGAGGCAGGTGGGGATCCGGCGCTCTTCCAAACCTTCCACTGCCTCCGGAGCGAGGGGAGCTGGGCGCTTCCGCAGTTGGAGTCCCCGGGAGACCGCCCCCCAAGCCAGTCCCAGCTGCCGTGCCCGGTGATTGAAGACCGCCTCCGCAAAGCGGCTGCGGTAGTAGTTTCCCGAGCAAATGAAAAGGACCGTTTGGGTGGTCTTCATGACTCCCCACTCCTATCAGAATCCCGGACAAGAATAAATTAGGAAATGTTAATTTTCTGACGCATCAGGAATGGAGAGAGATCGGGGAAGGACCCATCCCAAGGGAGTGCCGGGCTTGGCCCGGACTTGTCGGATCAGGGAAAAGCACTTGAATTGGGGGCTCCGGGCTCTTACTTCGAACTCTTTATGAAACCACATCTGCCGGTGCTCCTCCTCGCGCTGTTGGCCGGAACGCCTGCCAGCGCCACTGATTTCGCCACCGAGGTGCTCAATGCCACCTTCAAGCTCTACCATCCCAGTTCCACAGCGACCTGCTTCCTGGTTCGAGGCGAAGCTCCGGAGAAAGGCTTATTCCTCGTCACCGCCGCCCATGTGGTCGAGCGCACGAAGGGAGAATCCGCGATCCTGGTGCTGCGCCAACCCAAGGACGATGGCAGTTTCGATCGCCGGGACCACACCATCCAGATCAGGAATGGTGACAAGCCCCAGTGGGTTCGCCACCCCAAACAGGATGTCGCGGTGCTGCGCCTCAATGAGCCGCTCCCGGTGGAGGTGGCGGCGCTGCCTGCTTCTGCTCTGGCCGACGAAGCGCGCCTCAAATCCGCCGGAGTCCATATTTGCAGCACCCTCTTCCTGCTCACTTTTCCGGAACGGTTTGAGGCCAATCCCGCGGGATTCCCGGTGGCAAGGCAGGGCATCTTCGCGAGTCCACCGCTGCTGCCTGTGGGGACGCATCCGACTTTCCTGGCGGATTTCACGACGTTTGCCGGTGACAGTGGAGGCCCTGCTTTTATCGCCGGCCCTGACGGGCATCCTCTGCTTATGGGGCTCGTTTTGGCGCAGTTCCGGCACGATGAGAAAATCGTCAGTGGTTATGAAGATCGCGTGATCCATCATCCGCTGGGGTTGGGTTCGATCCTCCATGCGCACTATGTGAGCGAAACGCTCAAGGACGCCGCCGCAGGCAATCGGCCGGCTTCCAAATAAGGGTAAGCAAGTCAGCGTCTCCGGGGATGCGCTGCGGACATACCTTGGTCGCCGACCCGCCCTGGTAGCCGGGATCGGAGGTTTCCGGGGAGGCTTTCGAATATTTTGACCCGTTGGTGCATCCAATGGATTGCACCTCCGACTCTGCAATTCCATGAAGCCTGTATTGTTCCCACAATCCACCCTGTTTGCTCTGGCTCTCACCATGGCAAGTTCATCCACCGCTTCGGCGCAAAATTTTGGTGACTTGAAGCGACTTTTTGGTCAAAAGGACCGCGAAGGCGGCAACTCTTCCGGTTCTGGCTCCGCTTCGGAAAACGGGTCACCTTACCAAAAGTCATTCCGTCCCGTTCCAGAGGATAGCCGGAGTCGGGAAGAGGGCGGGCCGGGGACTGCCTCCAAGGATTTTCGCAACAAGGACAAAACGGCATTGCCACGGACTCCTTCGCCGGTCAACGGTTCCGAACCGGGACCAGTGGTGACCGGCGAGATCCCTCGCAGTCCGAAGGAGAGGCCTGATCTGAAGGTTCCATTTTCAAAAGCAGCCAACACGAGTGCCTCTTCCCGAGGGACGACACAGCTGCAAGGAGCCGAAAATACCGGAGATTACCACCGGAAAACGGACGCTCCTTCCAAGGAGTCCGATCGCAAAGGGTTTGGAGGCCTCTCCGTGGATGACCTCCGGAGCAGGATCGGGTCCATCAAGCTCCCGTCCAGCGGGGAGGAGAAGGCGGGGCCGGACCGGCACGCGGACTCATCCAAAACGGCCGGACCTGCCCCTGCCAAGTCGCCGACTGGCAGAGCCATTTCGATCGGGGAGAGGACCTTTACCCCGGTGCCGACTCGTCCGGGCCCGTCGGTGAAAGAAGATTGGAAAATCCCGGACTCCGGCGTGGTGGCGGCCGCAGAAGTGAAACGGAAACTCGGCTTGGTAATCCCGGCAAGCCATGACCAGGAAGCTGCCGCCCGGGTCGTGACCACTTCTTCCCCGCCTGGGTCGTCTTCCCAAAGTGGACGTAGCC
>JADZAX010000621.1 GCA_020852405.1 Verrucomicrobiales bacterium | reverse complement strand
GCCCACTTGTTTGCGGCGGCCCAGCGCAAGGACCCGGCCATCTCTCCCGGTTTGGCGCAGGGTGATTACGCCCCCCTGCTTGGCTGGCTGCGCACCCAGATTCACCAACAAGGGCGTCGCCACCTCCCGGGAGATCTCATCACCCGTGCGGCGGGAGCCCCCGTCTCCAGCGAGGCGATGCTGACCCACCTCCGCACCCGCTACCTGAGCTGAAAAAACACCGCATGCCTTTCCGTCTTTCCATACTCATCCAAGGGACTGCCCCGAGAATCATCGCAGGATTTCTGATTCTGGCCGCCTCTGGATGCGGCCGGTCCGAGAAAGGTCAAGAAAAGCCCAAGAAGCCGGAACCCTCCGCGGCAGCCGAAGCCACCCCGGAGAGCCTTTCCTTGTCGAAGCGCATCGCCGCCTTCACCGGAGCTCCCACCAAAATGGTCTGGGCGCGCTCGGCTGGCAGCGTGGCCGATGTCTATGCCAACTACACAAAGCTCCAACTTTGGGGAATTGACACTGCGGATGGCCTGGGAGAACGCCCCATCCTGAGCCCGACCGGCAACTATTCCCGCCCCATCATCACGCCCGATGGGAATTCGATCCTGTTCACCGACAAAAACACCACCCGTTTTGATGACGTCCGCAAGGATTTCGCCCCCGTTGTCTACCGCGTCGACTGGGATGGCACCCACATGGAAAAACTTGGGTTGGGAAATGCGGTCGACGTCTGGCGGGATCCGGACACCAAGGTTGACTGGGTTTATGTCACCGACCTGCTTTCGACGGACCGGACAAGCCTTTTTGCCAGCAAACTGGAGCGCTTCCAACTTTTCGACCCGGACCACCGGGAACTCGTCTGGGACAAGGGACAGCTCAGCATCGACAACATTCAGCTCTCCCGCGACGGTCACCTCGCTTCAGGTCTTTTCCCCTGGCCACAATGCGGAGTGATGGACCTCTCCGCCAAGACGTGGCGAAAGAACCAGGAAGGCTGCTGGCCCTCGCTCGCACCGGACGACAGTGGGCTTTCCTGGGTGTTCGACGGGGCCCACAAAAACCTCGTGATGTTCGGTCCCGGCGGGCAACGTCGTGGTCTTGTTTCCCTTGGAGGAGCTCCCCGCATCGGCAAGCATGAGACTTACCATCCCCGATGGAGCAACGATGTCCAGTTCCTCGCCATGACCGGCCCCTACGACGGAGCCACCATCGGGCAGGCGACCCGAGACGAGATCCAGACCTACATCGGGAAATTCAATCCCGGTTTTGACCAGATCGAAGCATGGATCCAGGTCACCAACGGCCAAGTAGGAGCTTACTACCCCGACCTCTGGATTGAAGGAGGGGAGAACAATTCCATCGACCCCTCACTGGCGGCTCTGGAAGCCACCACTCCGCCCGAGGGAGGAACCAACTCCGGACCTCCGTCCACCCAGCCCCCATGGCTTCCGAACCGGGACGGCATCCTGTTTGCCTGGGAAAACCGGCGTGCCGACAACCGGGCCACCGACGCCCGCCCCTGCCACGTCGAAGCCAGAGAGATGGCCCGCTTTGGACGCTTTTTTGAGATGCTTTGTGACGGAGGCTATTTCGAGGCGGACCCTGATTCCAACGCGGTGGTCTCGGCATATCTGTCAGCCACTCCGCCATCTTTCTCGATCGAAGCGCTGGTCACCGCCTTCCAGAAAGAACAAAGTGGTATGGTCATGTCCCACCCCATGTTCCAACTCATCCAAAGAGGAGGCCATTGGGTCTTTGCCACACGGGTCCCCACACCAACCGAAGTCGCGCTTGGCTCGGTCGATGCAGGTCAACCGATGCATTTTGCCGCAGTCTGGGACGGGGTGGAATGGCAGGCCTGGCGTGATGGGCGCATCATGGGCATTTTCGCCTCGCTTAGTGCCGATTCATGGCAGGCCACCCGGGAAACCCTCAGCTTCGGGGGCAAATGGCGGGGCTCGATCGAGTCTGCGGCCATCATTTCGCGGGCCTTCAATGAAGGCGAAATCGTCGAACAGGCCGGCCGCGCAAGAGCCCTCGTGGCAGCCCGCAAGCCGGTCCCCCGCATCCGTATCCTCGGGAAGCTCAAGGAAATGACCGCCGACCGGCCGGTGGAGGAGCTGGATGCCTACCGCAATGCCCTCCTCGCCTATCTCTATGACGTGGAAGAAGTTATCGAAGGGAAATACACGGAGCCGCAAGTGTCCGTGCTCCACTGGACCATCATGAACCGGGTGCCACTCGAAGGATTTCCCCGCCGTCCCGGTCAGGTCTATGAACTCATTCTCGAAGCGGTCACGGACCATCCTGAACTGGAATCGGAACGCAGTTGGAACGATCTTTTCGAAAACCTCCCTCTCTACCATGACATTGCCACACCTCAATAAACTCCTGTCTGCCGCCCTGGGACTGCTCTCCTGCTCCGCCACCGCCCTCTGCCAGGACGGAGCCAAAGCCGATGCTTTTGCGGCCGCCGCAGGCAAACGCCTTGTCGATGGACAACCCAATGTCGCGGGGGACTCAGCGGAATGGCTCTTTCTCGTCCGTGAACTGCGCCAGATTTCTCTGGGAAAATTCTGGGAAAAAGACTGGGCAACCTCGGCTTCCAACAAAACGGACCCCACCGACCACCTGGTGCAATTCCATGAACTGTGCAAATCCAAAGGCCTCGATCTGATCCTCGCCCCGGTTCCGGCCAAGGCGGTGGTTTACCCGGACAAGTTGGACAAGAGCTTCGCCGCCGGGGATGCGCCCTCCCTCAAGCCCTACCTGCAAAAACTGCGCGACGCGGGAATGACCGTGGTCGATCTGGAAGAGGCATTCCTCGCCCGCCGGACCGCCGGCGAGGACAAGCTCTATTGCGAACAGGATGCCCATTACTCCCCGCTGGCTTGCGAAATCGCGGCGGGACTCATCAAAAAAGAATTGGAAAGCCGTCCCTGGTTTGCCGAAGTGCCCAAGGTGGCCTACACCCGCAGCAAGGTGGAGAAACTGGAAATCACCGGGGACCAGGTCAAGGGCTCGGAATGGGAAGGGAAGCTCCCCACCGAAAAACTCGACGTGACCTACGTCACCGGTCCCTCCGGGACACCGGGGCAAAGTCCGGTCCTCCTGCTCGGCGACAGCCACACTCTGGTGTTTCACGAAGGAGCCGACATGCACTGCCAGAATGCGGGCCTGCTCGACCAACTCAAGGTGGAAGCGGGTTTCTCCATTGACCTGCTCGGAGTGCGCGGCTCCGGCATGATGCAGGCCCTCCGCCAACTCGCCTACAAGGCCATGAAACCGGACTACTTGGCTCCCAAAAAAGCCCTCGTCTGGGTCTTCAGCACCAGAGAGTTCACCCAGTCGAGTGACAAGCTCATCCGGATCCCCCTGGGGAAGGATGACAAAAAACCCTGACCCAACCACATCCGGATCATGAAGCATCACCCAACTCCGATCCTTGCGCTGGCGACATTCCTTTCCTGTGGGCTCACTTCCTGCAGCTTGAGCCAAAACAGCTCCTTCTTTGGCCTGCGCGGAAAGAAAGAGCCGGCTTATGCCATGGAAGCACCCGCCCCTCCCCCGGGACCTGCGGCAGAAACCTCCAAGCCGTCTTTCCTGACCAAATTGAATCCACTGGCAAAGAGGGAAAAGCCACCGGCGCCGGTTGAGGAGGTTTCCAAGCCCTCGATGTTGTCGAAACTGAACCCCTTGGCGAAGCGCGAAAAACCAGTGCAGCCGGCCGAACCTGTGGAGTCCGTTGACAATGCTTCCAAGCCCTCCTTGCTTGCCAGATTGGCTCCGCCGCCCAAACGCGACATTCCCCCTTCTCCTCCACCATCCGTGGCGGAGACCGCGCCCCCCGCAAAGCCCGTGGCCAAACCCGCCCCGAAAGCACCCTCCAAGACCAACAAGAGCGACCTCATGAGCTTGGCGGAACGGGAACTGGCGCGCCGCAAAAGCCAGCTCAAAGGAGGCGATGAAGCCGCCATGAAAGCCGCGGAACTTCTCCGATCGGGAGACTATGAAGGCGCCAAGAAAGCGTTTCTCGATGCCTACTCCAAGTCCAATCCCTGACTTGGATACTCAGTGGGAACTTTCGAGCCAGCCATTCAGTGAGGAATCCTCCAGAAAGCTGTCCGCCACACTGAAACGGTCGTCGGCGGCGAGGATGACCTCTTCGCCTGTCTTGGTGCGCAACCGCAGATGCAATGGCCGCCGACCGGGGTGACGGCGGACCACTTCCCGGATGGTCATGAGATCCTCGATCTGGTCTCGTGAGCAGTCGAGCTCCAACACCACGGCAGGCTCGGGAACCACTTCCATCGCTTTGCCGCCCCGGAACCCGGAAATCAGCCGCAACCCGGAACCGTAGATCGGTTGCTCATCGGCCTGCAATGGCAGCAGATCCTGGGCATTGAGCTTGCGGTTCTCCCCGCGTTGGTCCGCTTCGATCTTGGCCACCAGAACGACGGCATGACTTTTTTGAATCAGACTGCCTTTTTTGGCATAGGTGTCACTCCAGATCATGATCTCGGCCTGCCCGCTGTAGTCCTCAATCAGCACCACAGCGAACGGCTTGCCATCGCGGCGGGTGTACTTCACCTGGGCATCGGAGATGAGCCCGGCAAACTTGTAGGGCGTGGCTCCCGGCTTGAGGGTGTCAATCTCGGCGATGTTCTTGAACTTGCCTTTTTCCAGTGCGCTCTTGTATTTGTCCAAGGGATGTCCGGTCACATAGAAACCGAGCAGTTCCTTTTCATTCTGCAGATATTCCTCGACCGACCACACCACCTGGTTTTCCGGGGCGACGGAGGAGGGCGCCGCGACGGCCATGAGCTCGTCCATGTCGAAAAGCGATCTCTGCCCCGAAGCCCGGTCCCGGTGGGCGGCGCTCGAGCCGGCAATGACCTGATCCACCCGGCTGAAGAGGGTGTCACGCCGTTCGCCGGTCCAGTCGAAGGCCCCCGCCTTGATGAGACTTTCAAGAATCTTCCGGTTCACCACCTTGGTGTCGAGGCGGCCGGCGAAGTCTTCCAGTGAGGAGAAGGTGCCTTTTTCCTCGCGCTCCGCGATCGCCGCGGCCATGGCCGCTTCGCCGACATTCTTGATCCCGGCAAGCCCGAAACGGATCGCTTTGCCGCCGTCGGAGATCGTCTCCGGGGCGAACTTCAACGAACTGCGGTTCACATCCGGCGCGAGAATGGGAATGCCCATTCGCTGGCACTCGGCGACGAAAACCGAAATCTTGTCGGTGTTGTTGATCTCGTTGCTCAGCAAGGCGGCCATGAACTCGACCGGGTAGTTCGCCTTGAGAGAGGCGGTGCGGTAACTGATGAGTCCATAGGCCGCGGAGTGGGATTTGTTGAAACCGTATCCGGCGAATTTTTCCAACAAATCGAAAATGTCGTTGGCCTGCTTTTCCGGAATGCTGTTCACCCGGGAGCAGCCTTCGACGAAAATGGCGCGTTGCTTGGCCATTTCCTCGGGCTTCTTTTTCCCCATGGCGCGGCGCAGCATGTCCGCCTCCCCCAGCGAATAGCCCGCGAGGACGTTCGCGGCCCGCTGCACCTGTTCCTGGTAGATCAGCACCCCGTAAGTTTCCCGGCTCACTTCCTAGAGCAGAGTGTGGAGATACTGGAACTTGGTGCGGCCTTTCTTGAGTTCGATGTAGTCGGGAATCAGGTCCATCGGACCGGGCCGGTAGAGCGCGATGAGGGCGATGATGTCCTCGATGCAGTTGACATCGAACTGCCGGCACAGGTTCATCATGCCACCGGATTCCAACTGGAACACGCCGATCGTTTCGCCGCGGTTGAGAAGGTCGAAAGTCTGCCGGTCTTTGTATTCCCGGTCTTCCTCGATGGAATACTCGGGCCAGACCCGATGGATCAGATCCACCGCGTCCTGGATCACGGTCAGGGTTTTCAGCCCGAGGAAGTCCATCTTCAGCAGTCCCAACTCGGTGAGCGGGGTCATCGCGAACTGGGTCACGACTTCGCCTTCCTTGCCCCGGGCGACCGGAACATAGTCCGTCAGGTCGCGGTCTCCGATCACGATGCCGGCGGCGTGGATGCCGGTGCCACGGGTCAGCCCTTCGAGGTAGGTCGCGTACTGCCAGAGCTGCTGACTCTGCTCGTTCTCCGTGAGTTCCGCCTGCAGTTCCTTGTTCTTCTTCCGGGCATCGGAGAGAGTGATGTTCAGCTCATTGGGAATCATCTTCGCCAGACGGTCGCCTTCGCTGAAGCTCAGTCCCATGACCCGGCCAACATCGCGCACCACGCT
>JADZAX010000620.1 GCA_020852405.1 Verrucomicrobiales bacterium | reverse complement strand
GTTCGATCGAGGCGCTGTTCTGCTGAAGGAGATTCTGGACCAGCAAAACATCGACAGCGGGAAAGATGACGCTATTTCCAAAAGGTCCCTGATGGACGAGCCATTCCAGAAAGGATTGAGAATACTTAATATCGCTCGGCGGCTACCTACGATCCCTCCTCCCCGTCCTTGACCCCGGAAAGCGCGGGTTTTAGGATGGCACCGGTTCACCCCTTTTCATCCCATGCGCCGCCGCCACTTTCTTCAATCCTCCCTTCCCTTGCTAGCCGGTCTGCCCTTGACTCAATCCAGAGGTCAGGAAGCCCTGCCCCCGGTGCGCCAGATTACGCGGGGCCCCAAAGTCCACTGGTTCGGCTATTACGACAAAATGCAGTTCGATCCCACGAACCGCTTCGTGCTCTCCAATGAGGTCGACTTCGAGGGGCGGACACCCTCCGCCGGGGATCGGATCCGCGTCGGACTGGTGGATTTGCAGGACGGCGACCGATGGACCGATCTCGGCAAATCCGATGCCTGGGGATGGCAGCAGGGGTGCATGCTGCAGTGGCGTCCCGGCCATGGACGCGAGGTGATCTGGAACGACCGCGAGGACGATCATTTCGTCAGTCATCTTCTGGACACCGCGACCGGGAAGCAGCGCACCCTCCCCCATCCCATTTATGCCCTCTCCCCGGATGGCAGTTTTGGGGTCACCGCGGATTTCTCCCGCATCCAACGGCTGCGTCCCGGATACGGCTATCAGGGTGTGCCTGACGCCACGGCAGAAGTCCCCAGACCGGAAAATTCAGGAGTCTGGAGGGTCAATCTGGACACAGGAGAACGCACTCTCCTGGTTTCGATCGCCGATATCGCCGCGCACGGTCGTCTGCCCCATGAAGTGCCGGGAAGTCACCATTGGTTCAATCATCTTCTAGTGAGTCCGGATGGAAAGCGCCTCATTTTTCTGCACCGCTGGAAAATCGAAAAAGGCCGATGGCTAACGAGAATGCTTACCGCCAATGCCAGTGATGGCTCCGATGTCCGCCTCATCGACGACAATGGATTGACCTCGCATTTTATCTGGCGGGATCCGGAACACATCCTCGCCTGGTCGAAGCACGCCGACGGACCGGCCTTCTATGTCTTCAAGGATGCGCCCGCCCACGACCCGAAGCCCATCGGTCTCGGAGTCATGACCGTGGACGGCCACTGCACCTATCTGCCCAAGCAGGACAACCAGTGGGTTCTCTGCGACACCTACCCGGACAAAGAACGGAAGCAGAACCCCTATCTGTTCTCCCTCGCCACCGGAAAGAAGCATCCGTTGGGCCATTTTTACAGTCCGGCCCCGTATGCCGGTGAGTGGCGTTGCGACACCCATCCCCGGCACAGCAATGATGGCCGGATGGCCGTGGTCGACTCCCCGCACGCCGGCGGTCGACAGTTGCATCTCATCGATCTCTCGGGCATGGTGGGCTGAGCCCCCGCTCCGAACGATGCCCTCTCTCGAAGAATCCGCCCGCCTCGCGGTGAAACGCCTCCGTGACGCCGGCCATGAAGCCCTCTGGGCCGGAGGCTGTGTCAGGGATTTCCTGCGGGGCGTGGCTCCCAAGGATTATGACATTGCCACCTCGGCCCGGCCCGGGCAGGTGCAACAGCTCTTTCCCGGGAGCAATGCCATCGGAGCCCACTTCGGCGTCATTCTGATCCATCTCGGCGGCCATCCTTTTGAGATCGCCACCTTCCGGAGTGACGGCTCCTATGTTGACGGTCGCCATCCCCGGTCGGTGACCTTCGCCACCGTGGAGGAGGACGCCCGTCGCCGCGATTTCACCATCAACGGGATGTTTCATGACCCGCTTGAGGAAATTACGATCGATCTCGTGGGCGGTCGTACTGATCTTGAAGGCGGGATCCTCCGCGCCATCGGTGCCCCCGATCAGCGTTTCGGCGAGGACTACCTCCGCATGCTCCGCGCGGTCCGATTCGCCACGGTGCTGGGATTCCGCATCGAGCCGGCCACTTGGGAAGCGCTTCGTACCCATGCCCCGCTGATCACACGGATCAGTCCCGAGCGGATCCGCGATGAGCTCGACCGGATCTGGCTGCACCCTCGCCGCGTCCTGGGATTCGATCTGCTCGCGGACAGCGGACTGATGGAGGCGATTCTGCCCGAATTGCTGGTCCTCAGGGGATGCACCCAACCGCCGCAATGGCATCCCGAGGGGGACGTCTACGTCCACACCCGGCTCATGCTGAGCCTGTTGCCTGAGGAATGCTCCTTGCCGCTGGTCCTCTCCGTGCTCTTCCATGACATCGCCAAGCCCGCCACCTGGACCTTTGATCAGGAAAATGACCGTATCCGCTTCAACGGGCACGATGTCCTGGGAGCGGAGATGACAGAATTGATCCTGAGACGGCTCAAATACTCCAATGACATCATCGAGGCCACGGTCACCGGCGTGGCCAACCACATGAATTTCAAGGATGTTCAGAAAATGCGAACTTCCAAGGTAAAGCGGATGATGGCCCGGCCGACGTTCCCTGACGAACTGGCGTTGCACCGGGTGGACTGTCTTGGCAGCAATGGGCTGATGGACAACTATGAGTTCCTCCTGGCCAAGCAGCAGGAGTTCCACACCGACTCCGAGCCCCTGATCCCCCCCCGCCTGATCACAGGGCACGACGTGATGAGACTCGGGGTTGCCCCCGGCCCGGAGGTGGGTGCCCTCCTCCAGGAGGCTCAGGATCTGCAACTGGAAGGGACTCTGGCGACCCGCGAGCAGGCCGAAGTCTGGCTGGTGGAACGCTTGAAAACACCTCTTCCGGCTCCCGCGTCCTAAGCAGAACCGTCCGCGTTCCGCACTCAGGGTTCGGAAACCGCCGCCGCCTTGAGTTCCGCAAACCTCGCCCGCATTTCCTCCAAGCGCGGAGCATTGGCCGGATCCTTGACCACATCCTTCTCCTCCAGAGGATCCGCCGCGAGATGAAACAATTGCTCCTTTCCAAAATCGGGCCAGAGGAAATACTTCCAGTCTTTCCTGACCAAGGCCTGTGACGCCGGAATGAAATCCTTGTTCTTGATGATGGCGTGCTCGTAAAAAAATTCCGTCCGCCAGGCCGGTTTCTCGGCGGCCAGATAGAGCGGGGCGAAATCTTTCCCCTGCATCCGCGGCGGCGCGGCAATCCCGGAAGCCGCCAGAATGGTCGGCGCGAGATCGACGTTGAGGGTGAAATCATCATTGGTGCGACCGCGTTTCTCGGCCGCCATGCGGGGATCCCGCACGATGAGAGGCACGCGGATGCTTTCCTGATGCGGATACCATTTGTCGGCCAGTCCGTGTTCGGCATGGAAATACCCGTTGTCAGTGGTGAAAATGACGAGGGTCTCATCAAGCACGCCCTGCCGCTTCAGTTCGGCAAGGACCTTGCCGCAAACCCCGTCGACCTCGCTGGCCAGACGGTAGTAGTTTTTCATCATCTCCTGGTATTTTTGGGGATCATCGAAGCGCCAGTGCCAACGGACCCGGCCCTCGTTTTTCTCATTGGCGATGAAAGGCGGCAGTTTGTAGAACGCCTCATCGGTCGCGGTCTTGGCCACGGGGATGGTGACGTCCCGGTATAGTTCCATGCTCTCCGGCTGCGGCAGGTACTGCTTGGGATTGCGGTCCTCCGCGTGGGTGGCAAAGAACGCGACGGTGAGACAGAACGGCTTGTCTTTGGGCCTTGTTCCGAGGAATTCCAAGGCGTCGTTTTCATTCCGCTTGGTGACATGGATCTGGGAACCATCCGGCAGCTTCATCCAATGGGTTCCCATGTAGGAGCGTCCGAAGTCGTAATGTTCGGCCGGGAACTTGCCGTTGTGCCACTTGCCCACATGTCCCACGTAGTATCCATGCTCCCGGAGCAGCCCCGGGTAGGTCTCCTCCCAGGGAGTTTTGAACATGCTGAAGGCCGGATTGCCATGTCGCGACATCCACTGTCCGGTCAGCAGGGTGGCCCGGCTGACTCCACAGATCGAGGTTGTCACACAGTTGTGGGTGAAGCGGAATCCATCCGCGGCCAACTGATCGAGATTCGGGGTTTTCACTACCGGATTCCCGGCACATCCCAACGTGTCGTGGCGCCAGTCATCGGCAAAAAGAATGACGATATTGAGGGGTTTTGCATCCGCCGCAGCCAGGACAAGGGGAAGCGCGAAGAGGCCGAGAAAGGCGAACAGCAGGCTTTTCATAAGGGAGACTGGTTTTCCGCACCGGCAGTCCCTCACGCCAGCAGTTGCTGAACCACCTTGGCGTGATTGATGCCGGTGAGCTTGGAATCGAGACCTTGGAATTTGTAACTGAAACGGTCGAAATGGAACCCCAACAGATGGAGCACCGTGGCATGAAAATCACTGATATGGAGCGGGTTTTCGACAATGTTGTAGCTGAAGTCGTCGGTCTCCCCGTAAATGGTGCCTCCTTTGGCACCGCCGCCGGCCATCCACATGCTGAAACAGCGGGGATGATGGTCTCTCCCATAATTTTCCTTGGTCAGTCCGCCCTGGGAATAAATCGTCCGACCGAACTCCCCGCCCCAAATAATGAGGGTGTCCTCAAACATGCCACGCTGTTTGAGATCTTCTATCAGCGCGGCGCAGGGCTGGTCGACATCCTTGCACTGGGAGGGCATGCGTCCGCCGACGTTGCTGTGATGGTCCCAGTTGTTGTGGTAAATCTGGACGAAGCGGACACCCCGCTCCGCGAGACGCCGGGCCATCAGGACACTGTTGGCAAAGGAGCCGGGCTTTTTCGCCTCCTCCCCGTAGAGCTTGAAAATGTGATCGGGCTCGCTGGCGATGTCGGTGAGTTCCGGCACACTGGCCTGCATCCGGAAGGCCATTTCATACTGTTTGATCCGGGTCTGGATTTCAGGATCGCCCACGGCTTGGTAATTGATCTCGTTCAGTGCGTTCAACCCATCGAGGGTGCGTTTCCGGACGGAATCGGGCACCCCGGGCGGATTGTTGATGAACAGAATGGGATCCCCTTTGCTGCGAAAGGAAACACCGGCGTGTTCCCCCGGGAGATACCCGCTTGACCACAGCCGGGAAGAAATCGCCTGTTCCTGTTCCCGGTTGGTCGGGGTCGCGATGAGGACGACAAACGTGGGCAGATTGGAATTCATCGAACCCAGTCCGTAGGAAGCCCATGAGCCCAGACAGGGGCGACCAGTGATCTGATTCCCGGTCTGCATCGCGCAAATCGCCGGTTCGTGGTTGATCGCCTCGGTGTGCAGCGAGCGCATCCAGCAGATGTCGTCGGCTTTCCCGGCGAGATGCGGCAACAACTCGGTGTTCATCATCATCCCGCACTGGCCGGCGGCGCTGAATTTGAACTTCGAAGGCGCGATGGGGAAGCGGGCCTGGCCGCTCGTCATGGTTGTGAGTCGCTGGCCGTTGCGGATGCTCTCCGGCAGATCTTTGTCGTAGTAGGCCTGCATCTGCGGTTTGTGGTCAAACAAATCCATCTGCGCCGGCCCTCCCACCATGTGGAGATAAATGACCCGCTTCGCCTTGGGGGGGAATTGGGGTCCCTGGGCGGAGATGTTGGACGCCAGGGCTTGGCTGGTGAACGCATCACCCAACAACGAAGCCAGCGCGGCGCCACCGAGAACGTTCTTGCCCCGTCCGAACATTTGGCGGCGGGTCATCAGTCGTTGATATTCTTGGAATGGGTCCATGACAGTGGGATTACTTGTTGAGCGCTTCATCGAGGTTCAGCACCTGGTTGCAAACCATGGTCCAGGTGGCCAAGACAACAGGATCGAGAGCGGGATCCACCTTCGACTCCCCGACAGAAAGGAGGGCCTTGGCGTCCCCGGGTGTGGATTGATAATATTCGTGGAGATCCTTTGCGGCCGCCAGAAGGATGGCCCGTTCCTTGGGATCGACCGGACGGCAGAGCACCCGATGGATCACCTCATCGACCATCCGGGCCGGATCCGCCACCCCTGAGACCAGCACTTTCTGGGCGAGATTCCGCGCGGCTTCGATGAACTGGGGATCATTCATCGTGACGAGCGCCTGGAGCGGGGTGTTGGTCCGGTCGCGACGGACACAGCAGACTTCCCGGCTCGGGGCGTTGAAGATGTCCATGTTGGGCGACGGGGACATGCGCTTCCAAAAGTTGTAGATGGTCCGCCGATAGAGATTCTCGCCTTTGTCCTGGGTGTAGCGTTCCGTTCCCAGACCGACCACTTCCCAGATGTTCTCCGGCTGGTAGGGCATGGTGCCGGCCCCCCCCATTCTCGGCGACAGGGTGCCGCTCACGGCCAGAGCATAATCCCGGATCATTTCGGCATCCATGCGGAACCGCGGCCCCCGGGAGATCAGGGCATTGTCGGGATCTTTCTCGGCCTTTTCCGGTGTGATCAAAGCAGCCTGACGGTAGGAGGCTGACATGACGAGCATCTTGAAATAGCGCTTCACGTCCCAGCCGGACTCGCGGAACTCCACGGCGAGCCAGTCCAGAAGTTCCGGATGGGTGGGCGCTGTTCCCATGATGCCGAAATCCTCGCTGGTCCTGACCAGTCCGGTCCCGAAAAGCTCCTGCCAAAATCGGTTCACCGTGACCCTGGCGGTCAGCGGATTCTCTCCACTGACAAGCCAGTTCGCCAGACCGAGCCGGTTCTTGGGGGCTCCGGCAGGCAGATTGCCCAGCGCCGCAGGAACCGCGGCGCCGACCTGCTCCCCGACTTTGTCGTAGGCCCCCCGCATCAGAATGTTGGCCATGGGTTGGCTGTCCATTCGTTCCTCCTGAATGTGGGTGATGGGACTCCGGGCCTTGATGGAATCCTGCTCGGTGGTGAGTTGTGCCGCGCGGGTCGAGGCGCTTTGGTAATCGGCATCGCGGGTGGCCAGATAATGCTCAAACAAGGCCTCCTTCTGCTTCGGATTGCGCTCTTTTACCGCCAGCATGGCCCGCAAAGGGCCGACCTGGGAGAGGGTCTTCACTTCCGCCCCCGTGAGCTGACGGTCGTAAAGCCGGACATCCTGCACGCCACCGTCGGTGAACACTTGGGTGACGCTGCGCTGACCGATCCGGGTCGGCGTGCTGGTCCGGATGCTTCCCTTGAGGGCGTTGGTTTCCGCCCGGACGGGCGCCTCGACGCCATCGACAAAGATTTTCACCCCGCCAGCCTGCCCTTTGCCATCGTAGGTGACGAACACATGCTGCCAGACCCCGGGCTTCAGTTCCGCTTTGGTGGTGGTGACTTTCAAGGCGTCGGCCGGCCATCGGCTGACCAGGTGGACCGAGAGCTTGGTGTCGTTCTGCCAAAGGTCCCAGCCCCGGTAATCGGCCTTCTCATCCATGCGGGCCAGAATGCCGCCAAAGACCCCGGCCCGACCGGCACGCACCCAGGCCCCGTAGCTGAAAGCATGATCTTTCTCATAATCCCCCACGTCCCCGATCTCGAAGGTGCCTCCCGGCGTCATCACCGGAGCCGGACCGAGCTTCCCATCGGGTTTCCAGGACACCGGCCCCACGGCTTTGAACGTCTTCGGCGCTCCGCAGATCCCGGACACTTCGCTGCCAATGCCCTCATCCAGCGGCAGATGGGCGACCAGTCCCTGACTCGGTGCGTCCCGGTCCAGATCCTCCGGCTTCACTCCCGCCAGCCATTGCTCAAACCTGGGCGCGGCGGCCTTGCGAGATTCCGTCTGGGCTGTTTTGGCGGCAGCGATCTCTGTCGGCAGAAGGTTCCAGCGCGTTAGATCCTGGTCCTTGGGCAGGACCAGAATGGGGCCGAGACCGTCCTTCACATTGCCATCTTTGGCCTTCTGCGTCGTGTTGCGGAAGAAGGCAGCCATGGAGTAATAGTCACGCTGGGTGATGGGATCGAATTTGTGGTCATGGCATTGCGCACAGTTCGTGGTCAGTCCGAGATAGACCCAGCCGAGGGTTTGGACCCGGTCGCTGGCGTAGTTGGCGAGATTTTCCTCATCAATCGTGCCGCCTTCGTTGGTGGTAATGTTGCAACGCTGGAATCCGGTGGCCACCAACTGGTCCTGGGTCGGTTTCGGAAGCAAATCCCCTGCGATCTGTTCGATGGTGAACCGGTCGAATGGCAGGTTGCGGTTGAAGGCCTGCACAACCCAATCCCGGTAGGGCCACATTTCCCGGGGCTTGTCGAAGTGAAGACCGTGGGAGTCACCGTAGCGGGCCGCATCCAGCCAATAACGGGCTCGGTGCTCACCATAGGCCGGGGATTTCATGAGTTCATCAACGAGGGCTTCCAGCTGGGAATCCTCAAGGTGCCCGGAAGTGGCGTAGCGGCGAACCAGCTCCGGCGAAGGGGGCAATCCCGTGAGGTCGAGGCAAACCCTCCGAATCAGGGCATGGGCTCCGGCCTCCGGAGCGGGAGTCAGACCATGGGCCTCCAGTTTTGCCACTACAAAGCGGTCGACGGGGTTTTTCGCCCAACCCGGATGGCTCACGGAGGGCTCCCCCCCTCGTTGCGGAGCCAGAAAGGCCCAGTGAGGCTGCCATGGCGCCCCTTGGCTGATCCACTCCTTGATCAGCGCAATCTCGGCCGGTTTGAGAATTTTGTGGGCCTCCGGCGGCGGCATGATTTCGTCTGGATCGGTTGAGAGCAGGCGCTGCAGAAGACCGCTCTTCTCCGGATGACCCTTGACCACGGCAGGCGGTTCCCCTTCCTTGGCGGTAAAAAATCCCGCTTCCTTATCCAGCCTCAAGCCGGCCTTACGCGTCCCCGGATCTGGTCCATGGCAATGGAAACAGCTGTCCGCGAGAATGGGCCGGATGTCCTTGTTGAAACCGATCGTCTGCGCCGTGAGCGGCGCGGAAGCGGTGGTCAGGAGGAGACAAACCAACGAGAACCGAAGATTCGCAGGGGATGGCATGACAGAGAGGGGGAAAGAATGGAACGTTGGGCGTCGGGGGAAGCGCTGGGAGGGCGCCGATTGGTTCAGTGGGACGACAATCCGGCGTTGGGTCTCGTCACCCGAATTCACCCACAAAAAGCAGGCGGTTCCGGGCAACTCCCTCCTACAATGGAACGCGGATCCCCCCCAGAGTCAAGCAGGGGGAGGGTCCGCATCGCCGCCAGTCTCCGCAGCGGGATGGCGAGCGGAAGCGCCGGTCATTGCCGCCCCAAGCTCCTCTTCGGACATTCCTTCCCGAAGCATCGCGTGGCGCAGCCAGGTTTCTCGTCGAAACCAGGTCATCTGACGCTTGGCATACTGCCGTGTCGCCACTGTGATCGCTTCACGGCAGGCCTTCTGGTCGATTTCGCCGCGCAACAGGGATTGGATCTCCCGCACCCCGATGGCCTTTTCTGCGGAGCGGGAAAGACATCCCGTGAGCGCCGCGACTTCCTGTTCGACGCCCGCCTCAAACATGGCCGAGACCCGCCGGGCTATCCGGGTATGGAGTTCGGCCCGATCCCGCAGCAACAAAATGCCGGTGAGCCGCCCGACCGCGCTGTCCTCCGCCAGTGCCCAGCCCTCCCGCAGACGAGAGAGAGGGGTTCCGCTGAGCAGGATCATTTCCAGATTCCGGGTCACATAGCGCCGGTTTTTCAGGTGGGTGGCAGCCGCGGTCGGCGGATCGAGCCGTCCCAGCCAGGAGGCGAGGTCTTCGAGGGAAAGAATCTCGAGAGCCCGCCGTAGGGCATCATCCCCCCGTGGAGCTTCCGCAAGCCCATGGGTCAACGCTTTCACATACAATCCGCTGCCCCCCACGAGCAACGGCGTGCCTCCCCGGCGCAAGATTTCCTGGATGGCTTGGCGGGCTTCCCGGGCATGGCAGGCGGCATCACGCTCCTCCGTGGGAGCGACATGCCCATACAAGTGATGCGGCACGATCGCTCGATCTTCCGCCGAAGGAGCCGCTGAGAGAATTTCCAGCCCGCGGTATGCCTGGAAAGCGTCGCCGTTGACGATTTCGAAACGGGCCTCCGGGCAGTACCGGGACAACGCCAGCGCTGCGGAGGATTTCCCGCACGCGGTAGGACCGGCTAGAACCCAAAAAGGGAGCAACGG
>JADZAX010000619.1 GCA_020852405.1 Verrucomicrobiales bacterium | reverse complement strand
CTCCTTCTGGTCTCCTCCGGCAGTCGTGCCCAGTCGCCTGCGGCTCCGGTCGGGGGGGCCATCCTGCCCCAGGGATCGCGTCTGGCCATCATTGGAGACTCGATCACAGAGCAGAAACTCTACTCCAAATTCATGGAGACCTATCTCCTGGCCTGTGCCGGACGGACGGACATGCGCATTTTCCAATACGGCTGGAGTGGAGAAACCGCCGGGGGCTTCGCCAACCGCGCGGAGAATGACATTCTCGGGTTCAACCCCACCGTGGCGACCACCTGCTATGGCATGAATGACGGCGCTTACCGGCCGTTCGAAGCAGCCATCGGGAAGAACTACGAAAACACTATGCGGGCCGTTGTCGCCCATCTCCAAGCCGGCGGAGTCAAAACAGTGGTCCTCGGCACTCCCGGAGCGGTGGACACTCATTACTTCAAAGACAAAGGCAGCTTCCCGGTGGGAGAGTCAGCCAACGGCTACAATGACAGCCTGGCCAAACTTGGCGAGATCGACCGCCGCCTTGCCGGGGAACTGGGCCAGCCCTTCGCCGACGTCCACGGTCCGATGATCGAGGCCATGGCCAAAGCCAAAGCCGCCCTGGGAGACGCTTTCGACGTCTGCGGCCGGGATGGTGTCCACCCCGGACCGAACGGTCACCTCATCATGGCCTACGCGCTGCTCAAAGGCCTCGGCCTCGACGGGGCCATCGGTTCGGTCACGATCGACATGAAAGGCCCGGCCACCCTCGGAAAGGAAACCGGCCACACCTTGACCGGCTCCGGGGCCGGGCAGGCCGACATCGAGAGCACCCGCTATCCCTTTTGCTTCGACGCTGATCCGAAAAACTCCGCCAGCACCAGCAGCCTGCTGCCCTTTTTCTCCTTCAACCAGGATCTGAACCGCTTTATCCTCCGCGCCACAAATCTCGAAGCCGCCAAAGCCGCCGTGACCTGGGGCCCCGAGACCCACGAATTCACCCGCGAGCAGTTGGCCGTCGGCGTGAACCTCGCCGCCGAATTCAGCCAAACTCCTTTTGAGGCCGCCTTCAAGGAGGTCATGAATGCTGTCGCCGCCAAGCAAGCGTTCGAAACAGTGGTGATCAAGGGGTTCATCACGAATTTCCGCGCCTTCAAAACCGAAATGGAGACTGATCCGGAGCTGGCCAAAGCCCTTCAGACCGCCCGGGAACGCCTCATGGCACGCCAGCAGCAGCTTGATGAGGCGGTGCGGACCCGGCTCGTGCCAGTGAAGCATACGCTCACGGTCAAAGCGTTGTGACCGGCGGCACGCCCGCATCGGAGTCTCCTTTCGAAACCCGAGGGTCCAGAAACGCCGGGCAAGGTCGCCACGTCAGACCCGCCCTCCCTTGTGTGGAGGGATCTGCTTGGCATTTGGGGGGGGATTCCACGTGGAAAAGGTCCCCCACGGTTAGGCCGATTCAGCCATTCTGTGGCGCCTTCCACAGGAAGGTCAACCTATTGGGCCGACTTCACGAACAAAGGGAAACCGACGGATCAAAAAGAAAGGGGAAGTGGCTCGGGACGGAATCGAACCGCCGACACGAGGATTTTCAATCCTCTGCTCTACCGACTGAGCTACCGAGCCAGAAGTCATGCCACGCTGAAGCGCGGATGGGAATGTCGATTGTAACAGCGGCACAGGCTTTCACAACCAAAATTTGCGGGTGGCGCGGAAATCATTTCCCAAGGCTGCGGAAATACCCCCCCAAACCAGACGGGGACTCCAGCTCACGCTGCAAATCGTGAGAGAAGCAGAAGGGAGATCAACCCCAGAGCCATGCCAAGGCCTTCCTCCCAGGAAAGGGTTTCCGAGAAAAAGAACAAGCCGATCAGACTAAGCAACAGGACATTGGTCACGGCAAAGGCGATGCCGATGGAGGCCAGCTTCATGTGCTGCATGACATAAACCCAGCCGAAGGCAGCGGAACTGTAGACGATGAAACCCAAGACAAACCACTTGGTGGTGAACGGTTTCGGTTCTCCACTGGCAATTTTGAGAAGCCAATCCGCGACCGAAGCCAGAGCCGCCAGTCCGATGACAATCAGGAGTACCACGTAGCTTTTCATGATTGCGCCGGATCCATGAACATCCTGTTTAGGGCCAATCCGGGGCAATGTCCAGCCTTAGCCGTGAGGAAAACCTTGTCGCAATACGGTTTCGGTCGCATCTTAAAAGGGTCCTCCTCCCCCATGTCCTCAGTCGCCAACGAATCTCCCCGCCCCTCCCCCAAAGCGTTGGCGCTCTTCTGGGCCGTCATCGGTGGGATCGTCCTTCTGATCCTTGCCGGCAGCTTCTGGCTGCGACACTCTCTGGCCGTGAGCTTTGAAGAGCCGCCGCCGCCGGATCTCGGCAACCTGGAGTTGGAGTTGGAGGGCCTCGAGCGGACCGGACTTCCGGTGGACACCTCCACTCTGCGGGGCAAGGTCCGGGTCTTCGCCCATCTTTACACCGTTTGCCCCCATGGCTGTGCGGCCGTCCTTGCGGAAATGGTGAAGCTGAATGAGCGGTTCCACGGGAATCCCGACTTCCATCAGATCTCCATTGCGGTCATTCCGGAGAGGGATTCTCCGGAGCTTTTCAAAGCCCACGCGGAAGCTCTGGCAGTCAGGCCCACTGACCCGTGGTGGTTTCTCACCGGCAAGCGGGAGGACATGGAGCTATTCATGGTCGAGGGTCTGAAACTGGAACGGCCAAAACCCATCCCCCCAGAAGAGCGACTCAACCCGCTTGATCTCTATGAGCACGACCTCCGTATCGTGCTGGTGGATCGCCGAGGAACCATCCGGGGCTACTATTCGGTGTTTGATCCGTCGGACGAACTCGCCAAGCTGATGCGGGAGAAATTACAGCGTGATGTCCAGCGTCTCCTCGAAAACCCCACTCTCTGAAACCCAAACGTGTTGATGAAAACCGCATACCTCCTCATCCTGTCTCTGCTTCTTGCCATGACTCTTCCGGCAGGTGCCGCCGACGCGCCCACCTACACCTATCACGGTGAAGTCACCGGAGTGGTCTGCAGCGCCTGTTCCAAGAAAGTCAAAGGAGCTCTCAGCACTCTGCCCGGAGTGAAGAGTGTCAAAATCCTGGCCACCGACCTGCCTGGTCAGGCCAAGATCGAAATTGTCGCGACATCACCCGATCTGAGCAAAGCCGCCGCGATCAAGGCGCTCGGGGAATCGGCTGAGTATTATCAGATCCGGAAGCTCAAGAAAGATTGAACCGGAATGGTGGCAATCCTGATTGCCTGCTTTATTTCGGAAAAAGCAGCGTCACACCGAAGCGGAGCCCCCACTCCGGTGCGTTGCCGGGGCCTTCGGCATAGTAGCGTCCGCCGAGTTGGAACTGCACCGGAGCGCCGCCGATTTTGACGAGTTGCGACAGAGCAAGGTTGACGGGGACGGTCCACTGCCCGCGTTCCCAGTCATAGGTTGATTCGAGGTTGAGGCCAAGGGTGGTCTGGGAGAGTGAGGTGAAGGAGAGAAACGGCTGCAGAAAGGTGGCGTTGACCTCTTCACGGGCGTCCTCCCCGGCATAGGACCAAAGGTGGTTGGCGAGAATTCCATAGGTCCAGCCTTTCTCCTGCCGGAGTATCAAGGCCGTCGGTCCAGCCCCCCATTTTTCCCCTCCCAACAGGTCATCGGTGGCGGTGGGAATCAAGAAGACCGGTCCCGCCCCCCAAATCCAGCCGGTGGAGGTGGGTGCCTTGGGGGAGAAAAAGAGACTTTGCACCGTATCACTCAATCCGCTCTGACTGCCCCTGCCAATCACGTCTTCCTGGTAAATATAGGGCAAAATGGTCCGTGAAATAAGGTTCCAATCATCATTCAATCCGAAGGGGACGACTGGTTGGATGTTGAGCTTGCATTGGAATCCATCGCCATCGGGACCACCACCCCAGTCAAAGTTACTTTGAAACGGGACGCTGATGAGAGCGGCCACGGGATTCTGCAATTGTTTGGCCAGATCGGCGGCATCATCCTGGGCCGGAAGCATCGGGACGATCACCAGAGCCAGAGCAGTGCCTAAGATCAAGGAAGGACTCAAAAAGTACTGTTTCATGCGGTCGGTCCTTAGATGGATGTTCGAAGAGAACACTTACGTTCATTCCAGCAGAGCTCACCGTCGAAGGCGGACTTCCCTGACCTTTCATTCTTCAAACCAAATCCACTTCCAAGCAAGCAGGAAATACCGGAAGCCCCGGAAAAGAGGCGCAGTGCGTGAACGAATTGCAACCACCCATCAGGCAGTTGGCAGGGTGTGATGAACAGGGAACCATTCACGCATGAATCAAGAAGGCCAAGAAGGTGAACGCCACCAGAGTGATGGCGGCCACCACCGCCCAAAACACTTTTCGCCAAGGCACTGGGGTCCCGGCCACACTCCGGCCAAATTCCTTGGCCACGAATTCGTCATAATAAAAATCATCGTCCCCGGCCAAATCGAGTCCGTCCAAGCCGGGAGGCCGGAACCACTGCCTCCCTTCGCGGCGAGCGCCGCATCCGGCACAGCCGCGGGCGTTGGGGGACACCTCCTCCCCGCAGTGTCCGCAGTGAAAATCATCGGGAGCTCTCACTGGCTCACTTCTTCGCGTCTGGCGGCGGCGTTTTCAACGTGAGCAGGAACGCCTTGATGTCCGCCAATTCCTGGGGTTTCAAAATCAGGGCCATGGGAGGCATTGGACTGATGGGGGTGGCCACATAACCTTCCGCTAGCACAGCATTGGGTTCCAGCAGGCTTTGGGTGATGTAAGCTTCATCCTTGCGGGCGGCGATGCCGTCCAAGGCCGGACCGACCGGGCTGCCCACACCGCCCAGCATGTGACAGTTTTTGCAGGCGGCAATCGGATGGTTCTGGAAAAGGTTCTGCCCCCGCTGGGGGTCCCCGGCCAGGGACTTTTCCTCGGTCATCTCCGCAGGAACCAGTTCGCTGAGCCGGACATCATCAAAGTAACCGTCGCCTTGGGCGACATGGAGAATGTTGATGCTTGCGATTTTACGGTCTCTGTTGGTGAAAACGGTTTCGACCTCGACCCAGTCAGAATCCCGCTTCGTGAGACGCTCGGATTCGGCACGGCCAATGTGGTCGTTGTAGCTCACCTTGCCGCGCAGGGAATGGGCTTTGACCCATCCACTGAGACGATAAGTCGCACCCGCTTTGAGAGTGACATCCTGATAGTAGCTCGTGTCCGCCTGCTCCCGGGTGATGCATCGAATCGCATTCTTGCCGCCATGGGCCTGGCCCTCGCCACTCACGACGGTCCATTCCGCACTCTCGTTGCCTTTGGCCTTGGCTTCGCCACCGTAATCCCGCCGCTTCCAACCCGTTGGCAGGCCATCGGGACCAAGTTGCTCGAGATCGCCGTTGGTTAGGAGGTTCGGACCTTCCTTGTAGCCGCTGGCCCCGTGGACTCGGCCCAACAACCGGGAGGCTTCCTTGAGCCACTCATCCTCCCGAGCCCCGGGGGTCAGGGCAAGTTTGGATGCGAGCGTCTTGATCTCCGGGGTGGTGGGAAAGGTGGCCAGTTTCACATAAGCCGCCAACCGGGTGCCCGCCTCAGTATCGGAGATCACTCCGGAGCCGAACAGAAGCGACTGGGCCACCGCGTCCGATCCCAGAGCCCGAACCGCGTTGCGGCGCAGACGAGCGTCTTTGGCGAGCAGTCCGGCCCGGTGGGTGGCCTCATCGAGCGCTCCCAGTCCCTGAAGCGCCCAGAGGGCGTGGACCGCCGCGACCTTGCCATCGTTCGCCATCACTAGAGCTTTCAAAGGGCCCACGGCGTCGGTCTTTTTGCCTTCGACGAGCAGTTGCTGGGCATAGAGCCGCCAATACAGGGTGTCATCGCCCAGCGCCGCGAGGAGTTCGCCGGTGCCGCTTTCGGCGAGTGATTTCTTTTCCGGCTTGGCATCTTTCGCCAGGATCCGGTAGATCCTCCCCCGGTGATGGTCACGCAGGTCATTTTCATGGGCACCTCCCACACCGGTGGTGCCTTTGAATCCCCCGCGTTCCGGGGTCGGGGTCGGGTTGTGCTGGATGATGAAATTCTGGAAATCGGCGATCCAGACCGCACCGTCCGGACCGACTTCAGCATAAACCGGAGAGGTCCACTCATCGGTCGAGGCGAACAAATTCATTCCATCGAGAGCGGTGAACCCGGCACCATCGGGACGCACGTCCATCACGGAGACCACTTTCATGGTGGGCTCACAGACCAGGGCCCGCCCCTGGAAACGCTCCGGCAGAACATTGGAGTAGACGAACCCGCACCCCGCCGCTGCGGTGTAACCGCCCATGACATCGACCTGGCGGTAGTTCGGAGTGATGGCATGACAGAGGTCCACGACATTGATCTTCTTGGCCGTCATGACCTGGAGCCCCCGGGGCACCACATTGTCGGGAATGCCACCGTAAAAGATCGGTGCCCCGTTGGCCGTTCCTCCGATAGCATCCCCCGCTTCGTTGGCGCTCTGGGCCCAGGTGTTGTTGGTGAACTGGTGCAGAAACTCCAGCGCCGAACCGTCGGACCGGAAGCGGTAGGTCCCCATGCGAAAGGAGAGATCTTTCCCGCCGACTTTCCCTTCAAACGCCGAGTAACCGACGGACCCCTGAAGCCAGTTGTCATGGCCGAAATGAAGATTGCTTGCTTGGGCGTGGGTGTCTCCAATGCCCCACCCGGTGATCAGATCCTCCCTCACGTCCGCCTTGTCATCGCCATCGATGTCTTTCAGAAAAAGGAAGCGTGGCGGCTGGCTCACGATGAGGCCCCCGTTGGCGAAGACAAGCCCGGTGGGAATGTTCAGGCCATCCGCGAATACAGTGAACTTGTCGGCCTTCCCGTCCCCGTCGTTGTCTTCACAGATTTTGATCCGGTCACTCCCGACGCCATCGGGTTTCACCCCATGCGGATAGTCGCTGGTTTCAGCGACCCAACAGCGGCCTCGCGTGTCCCAGGCCAGAGCGATGGGCTTGCCGATGTCGGGATCGCTGGCAAACAACTCCACGCGGCAGTCGGCGGGCACCTGGATCCGCTCCAAGCTGCCTTTCACGGAAAAGGGCTTCTGGAAGGTGAGAGGCTCGGGGCGCTTTTCATAGTTGGCCACCTGCGAGTGCGGCTCGCGAATTTCGGGCTCACGGTTGGCAAGAAAGGACTGCCAGGCATCGCGACGAGTGTCACCCACGCTCCACACGATGGCATTGCGCAGCATTTTGCGGAAATCCGGATTCTGCCAGGTGCGCTCGTCGTGACCGCTGGCGGTGTAAAAGACCCGGCCCTTACCCTGGTCCCGGGTCCAGGCCCATGGCTCGCGGTGATCACCTTCAACACGTTCCATGAGAAGGTGGCGCCCCTTCGCGTTGATCTGGTCATGAACGTAGGTTTCATCCCAGGTCTCGTATTCCGCCACCCCCAGCAGGATGGGGTGGTCTTTGTCGACGATGGTGGCCTTGAAAACACCCGTTTGATGGGATTTGAATCGTCCGCCCACCAGAGCGATGAAGCGCGGCTCGTTCCCGAAGCAGGCGCTGGCAGAGTGGATGGGAAGGAACCCCTTGCCGCTCTCGACAAAGGCGTTGAGGGCCTGGAATTGGTCCGGTTTCAGCGCCCCATGATTTGCATAAAGCATGACCGCGTCATAATCGGCAAGAGTCTCCGGGTTCAGGCAGTCCGGCCGGGTGTAATAGTCAAAAAAGATCGCCTCCCTGCCCAGGTCCTGCATGAGCAGGGGCACGTAAGCGGCGCTGTTATGATGCTGGCTTTCATGACCGAGGAAAAGGACCCGGAGAGGTCCATCAGCCGCCTGCGTGGACGGAGCGGAGCCAAGAAGAAGGGCGAACAGGGCGGGGAGCAGAGTCTTCATCTGTCGAAGGGTGATGGGGAACAACGGTGGTATCATAACCTTAAACCCCCTGATTTGGCGAGCACGGATGCCGGACAATTTTTTGCGCAAATCGGACATTGCAGCCACAGGCAAGCCGATCAATGACGATCACCGGGGAAGCAACTCACCGGCAGGCAGCCTTCGGGACTCCGCCAACGGACTCCCGAGGAGTTTTTCCACCCATCCGCGGATTTCCCGGACAAACCTTCCGCTCGAAAACCGGGACGTCCGTGCCATCATCTCACCGCGTAATCTTTGCGCCCGGACCGGATCCTCGAGTACCGCGACAATGCGTTCCACCGCTTCTTTGTCCGAATGGTATTGCAGCTCCGGCAGATCCATGATCTCCGCCGCCCCACCCGCCGCCGGGACGAAGGTCAGGCATCCGGCCTGACCCAATTCGGCCACGGCAATCCCGAAGGCTTCTCCGGTAGCCCCATGCAAGGCCCAACCACTGCGGGCTAGCAGCTTTTGCTTTGCCGCTCCGGAGAGAAAACCGGACCACTCCACCCAGTCGCTCCATTCTTGGATCAGGCCAAAAACTTCCCGGCCATAGCCGGTTTCATGATCCAAAGCTCCGGCAAGGGTGACCCGGACAGAATGCCCCCGCTGCCTCACCTCATGAAGAATGCGCAACATCTCGAGGACCCGTTTTTCGGGAGAGATGCGCCCCAAAATGAGGAAGCGATGCTCCTCCAGCGGAGCCGCCAGGGTCTCCTCCGGGCCTCTCACCACCGGTGGATACAGAATTCCGTTCACGGGAATGCCGCTGACGCGCCCCATGGTGTCGGCTGTCCATTGACTGTTGGCAAGCACGAGATCGCCCCGACCTTCGGGCACGGCTCCACTATCCCCGCGAAGCAGGCGACCCCCGGCAAGATAGGCCCGGCGCAGCAGAGTCCCGTGGGCTTTCAAATGCGGGGTCACGGAGGGATTGACGAGACGCTGCAAAGCGTCATCCCAACTGAAATCAGCCAGCAACTGGATCCCCGGCCGGCCAAAGTCGAGGAAATTGTAGGTGCTGATGCAGGCATCAAAATTCCGCGCCAGACTCCGGCAATAGCGGGTGAAAAGCCCCTGCTGAAGGGCCACCAACTGGGTGCCACTGCGCACCGATGGCAGCCGGGGTGCCCGAAGGAGGGTGATCCCGGCCGGATCGGTGCCGGTTTGATGCACCGCGTTGATGGTCTCCCACTCCAACCGGGAAGCGGTCACGAACGTGACTTCCGCGAGATCCTGCAGCGCCATGACGGTCCAGGCCGCGGTGGCCTCGGATCCCCCCTGCCCCATCCAGGGATGGGTGATGAGAATGCGGGGCCGCGGTGGCATGGCTGGCTGGGGGGACATCAAGAGGAGGAGGTTCAACCGGCCGCAGACACAACCCGCCGGGTCGGCTCCCAGACACTATTGCGCGTCCCCCGCAACCAGACAAGTCCGCCCAACAAAAGGGCCCAGTTCATGACATAAAAGTAGCGGGCATACCTGAGCAAGCGCACCGGCCTGGGCAAATATTCTTCAAGCCAGGCGCCCGCCATCACAGCGAGCTGGGAAAGTAAAGCAAAGAGATATAACCAATGCCACCAGGAGAGGATCGCGGCACTGACAAATACCGCCAGCAGAAAGAGTGGACCGAACCAGCGCAATCCTTTGTGGGACCAAAAGGCGAAGCTGACAGCAGGATTCCGCCAAGGCAGGAAGAGCCGGAAAAAGAAGGCGAGGTTTTGAAAATTCCCCGTCGAGATGCGGCGCTTGCGCCGGAATTCCTCACGAATGGACTCGGAGACGGCTTCGTAACAGACCGCCGCCGGATCTTTGACGGCGTCTCCGCCCTGCTCCAGGCAGCTCATGGTCTGGTAGAAGTCATCCATGATGAGACAATGCGTGGGCATCGGGCTGAACAGCTTTCCCCTCAGGGCATAGCAAGCGCCGAAGGCCCCCATCATGCACCCCCAGAGGACACTTTCGGCGAGCTTCACCCCGTTCTCGCGGTCGATGTAGGCATTCTCTTGATGAGAGATTCCGCCGCGCCCGGCAAGGCTCTCATCAACGACCCGGGGAGCCACCAGACCGACTCTGGGATCGGAGAAATCACGCACCATGCGCTTCACCAGGCCCGGAGTCCACCGCACATTGGCATCACAAAGAATGAACACTACATCGTCTCCGAGAGACGCGATCCAATCGGTCCGCTCCTCCACCAACTGATTGATGATGCAAATCTTGCCACAGCGTCCGGGAAATATCTGCAATTCCAGAACGGGACCTCCGGGGAGTTCCTGGCATCGCCGGATGATGTCATGACTGCCGTCAGTACTGTGATCCGAACCAAGCACGATGTGGAACCGATCCGCCGGGTAATCGACCGCGAGGAGGCTTTGCAGCGTCCGCTCGAGAACAGCTTCCTCGTTGTACACCGCCATAAAGGCAACGACGTGAGGGAGTGGCCCTTCGGACGCAGAAGCCTGCGAAGAGGCAAGGAGCTCAGGATGCCGGAGCCGGCGTGCCGGGAGATAGCGGACCAAAAACCGCAGGAGCACCGGGTACACGGCATAGGTGTGGGCCAGGGCCGCCAGCGAGCCCCAGAAGACCCCTTGCAGGATGAGCACGATCCAGAACATCGCCGGTGTAAGGAAGAAGCGGACCCCCGGGATCAGCAGGCATTCTCGCGTTTGAAAAAGGTCATCACCATGATCTGGAAATCAAAAAAGACATTCCAGTTCTCGATGTAGTGCAGGTCGAAACGAACGCGCTCAGAGAGGTCGGTGTCCCCGCGCAATCCGTTGACCTGGGCCCAGCCCGTGATCCCGGGTTTGATGTTGTGGCGGGCGTTGTAATGCGGGATGACTTCCTTGAATTCCTCGATCAACTCGGGACGCTCCGGGCGTGGACCCACCAGACTCATTTCCCCTTTCAACACATTCCAGAACTGGGGTATTTCATCGATGTTCCAGGCCCTCATGAAAGTGCCGATGCGGAGGCGCCGGGGATCATCCTTCACGGTCCATCCAATCTTGCCTCCGGTTTCCGCATTCAGACGCATGCTGCGGAGTTTGACCATTTCGAAGATTTGCCCGCTCCGACCAAGGCGGCGTTGGCGGTAGAAAATGGGGCCGGGACTTTCAAGGTAAATCAGAGCACCGCAGACGGCGAGAATGGGAACGGAGAGCACCAGTCCGACGAACGCTCCGACCATGTCGATGGCGCGCTTGACATACTGGTTGAAGGCCGAATGCAGCGGCAAGCGGGAAATACCGAGCACGGGGATGCCGCTGACAGATTCGAGATGCAGGCCGGAGAGCAGGACTCGGAAATAATTCGGCGCCAGCTTGAACTCAACCATGGCTTTCTCACACATGGTGGCCAACTCCAGAAGGCGGTGGTTCTCCAAATCGAGATCGCCAACCAGAACCACATCGACCTCGTCCTGAGGGAGGAGTCTTGCCAGATCTTCCAGCGAACCGAGAACGGGGATGTGCGGGGGAGGCTGGGTGGCAAGCCTCCCCGACGGCGGAACGATCACTCCGACGACCTCGATCTGTCGGGCGTGATCAGCCCCGAGTGCTGAGATGGCGCGGGCCCAGCGTTCGTTCCAACCGACCAAAACGGTACGCTGGCGCAGCAGCCGGGCAAACCGGTCCCGGCAGAGCAACCGCCACAAGAACCAACGCCATGTCGGCATCACCACCAAAAGAACCACCAGAGCCAGGAACGAATAGATCCGGCTGACGTCCGGCTGGATCTTCAACATCAGGGTCAGTCCTAGGAATGAGGCGAACCAGACCACGCAGCTTTTGATGAGAATGCGCAACGTCCGGTGAAACGAGAGCAGATTCTCATGGGTGTAGAGGTGAAAATTGATCAATGTCACCGCCATGATGACGGTACCGACGAAGAAATGCCCCATGTAATCGAAGGCATGCATGGGCTCCATCCCCTTGACACCGAGATCATTCAATCCCGTCTCGAAACGCAGCCAATAACTGCCGAGGAGACTGAAGAAAACGATAAAAACGTCCGCACCGAAGGTCAGTGCGCGCAGATTCGTCAACAACCCGCTGCGCCGCCCTCTGCTTGGCGCGCTCTTCCGCTGGTTGTCGTTGTCTTTGTGTTCGTGTTTCATGGTGACCTGAGGACGGGGGGGTATCCCTGGTACGGAAATTCAGGAGGCTGCCTTGAGAGCCGGGAAGGCCGAATGCCCTTTGGTATAGGTTTCAAAGTGCAGACCAGCACGGGTCGGTTCGGTCGACCCATTGAGGACGCAGCCGGCAAGGGGAGCCCGCATCCGCCGGAGTTCCTCGCAGACAGCTTTGACTTCGGAGGACTGGGTCAGGCCGGCACGCACCACCAGGCAGACCGAGTCGACGTAACGGGCGAAACCCAGGGCATCGCTGACGACGCCGAGCGGAGAGCTATCGATGATGACACAGTCAAAATTCCGGTAGGCCTCCCAGAGCATGGCAGCAAAATGTTCGCCGTTGACGGCATTGGGGCCAAAACCACCGCAGGAGAGCAGGAAGAGGTTGTCCACAGCAGTCTGGAAAAAAAGATTCTGCCCGTCGGACTGGGGGATCGGGGTTTTCGGCTTGAGTATTTTGGCCAGGCTGGGCTTGCGGAAATCGGCATCGAGCAACAAGGTGCGGTAGCCCAACCGGGCCTGGAGGGTCGCGAGATTGATGGCGCAGAAAGACTTCCCTTCGTTTGGCAACGTACTGACGATGAGAACACTGCGCGGACTGCTGACCGAGAGGGCGGTCCGCAGAGCCCGGAAACCCTCGGAAACACCGGAGTGCGGATTGAGTATTTCCCCCAGCGGATCGTCATCGCTCAGGTTTTTGACCGCCGGGATTTCCGCCAGTACGGGAAGACCCAGTTGCTGCTCCACTTGGGCACGTGAACGCAGGGTCCGATCGAAGAGGAAAATTCCCAAAATAATGGCCCCGCCAAGGAAGGAACCAAAGAAACCGGCAAAGACGACCGCGAGCTTTTTGTTCGGAGAGACGGGTTTCTCCGGCACACGGGGATTCTGGAATCGTCGGATGCTGGAAAGATTGGGCGTTTGGGCAACGTCCGTTTCCTTGATGCGCTGCACGAGTTGGGCAAAAATGGCACGATCCCCCTCCACTTCCCCCAGCAGTTTCACCAGTTCCTTGCGGGTGCTGTCCCGCTTGAGGATTGCCGACTGCTGTTCCTGCACCGCCTGGGTCAACTTCTGCTCATTCTGCACGGCGGCTTGGTAGCGGTTCCGGATCTTCTCTCCGGCTTCAAGGGCACTCTGACGAACGGCATTCTCCAATTCCACAACCTCCCCCTCGAGCGAAATCCAGAGGGAATGCTTGGGAGTGTACTGCTTGCGCACGCTGGCAAAGGCGGCGCGCTTTTCCGCCAGCAACGTCAGGAGCTGGCTCAGATGCTCCTGATTGCGGAATTCCCCAATGTCGAGAATCTGCTCGGGCTTGTCTTTGGGGATGGCTTCCATCTGCGACAGATCAGTCTGTGCCTTGAGCCGGTCAGTCTTGGTATAGCTGAGCATGCCGCTGAGCTCTTTCAGTTTCTGATCCACGATGTTTCCATCCTGGTCGATCGGCATGTCCCCATGGGCGGCTCGGAATTCTTCCAGTTTGCGCTCATTGTCCGCAAGGCGGACCTCGATCCGGGCTTTCTGCTGGATCAGGGCTTCCTGGACACGCTTGCTGGCGTCGATGTTCTGTTCACTGAGCAAGTCTTCAAATTGCTTGACGTAGGCCTCGGCAAGACGGGCCGCCCGCCCTGGATTGCTGTCCTTGACCTGAATCAGGATGTTTCGGGTCCCGCGTTGCAGAGCCACCACGAGACTGTTTTGCAAGGCCTGGATCCGTTTCTCGGGGGAAAGCGGTGCAAAGTCGGGATCCTCGGCAAGTTTTTCAGAGTCGATGACCCGTGAGGCGATTTCGACGCCTTGCAGGAGATTTTCAAACGACTTGAGAATCTCCAGCCCGGCGAAGTCCAGGTTCCTCACCCCCTTGTTGTTCAGAACCGTTTCCCCCTCCAGCTCAATGTAGACCACTGCCGTGGAGGAATAGATTTTTGTGGCCAGAAGGGCATATGCGAGACCTCCCGCAACGGAGACGCCCAGACAGATCCAAAGGATCCAGGCGTTGCGCCGGAAGACTTTCCAGAGCTGACCCAGATCCAGCAGCGGCAAGGGCGCTCCCTCCCCCACGGCCCCTCCAAAAGCCAGTGGCTCAGCGTCAGGGCGCGCTTGAAAGGGGACGGGGAGGTTCATAAGGGGCTGCAATACTTGTAATTGTTAGAATATTCACCATGTCGATCATATTTGCAATACCAAACAGGAAATTGACACATAAATAATAATTAGTAGATGTTAGATGATTATTACTGTTAATATTTATGGTTTTTGTATTTAACTACCGTCCATTGTCAGGCGAGCCCCTATTCCGACCGCTGCTTTTGCGGGGGCTTCCGGGTTGATTTTCCCCACCCCGGATTTACTCTGAGCTTTCAAACCTCTATTCCACCACCACACCCACTTCGTCCGATCATGGCCCACACTCTTCCCGCACTGCCTTACGCTCTTGATGCTCTGGAGCCCCTCATCGATGCCCGGACCATGGAGATCCATCACGGAAAGCATCACAACGCCTATGTCACCAATCTGAACAAGGCGCTCGAAGGGCAGGACGCCCTTGCCGCCAAATCCATCGACGACCTCGTCGCCGATCTTTCCGCTATGCCCGAGAGCATCCGTGGTGCGGTGCGAAACAACGGTGGCGGACATTGGAACCACACCTTCTTCTGGTCCAGCATGGGACCGAATGCCGGGGGCGCCCCCAGTGGCGAACTCGCATCGGCCATTGATGCGGCTTTTGGCAGTTTCGACGCCTTCAAAGAAAAATTTGCCGCCGCCGGGGCCACCCGGTTCGGTTCAGGCTGGGCCTGGCTCTGTGCCAAGAGTGATGGCACGCTCGCCGTTTGCTCAACGCCCAATCAGGACAACCCGCTCATGGCAGGTGTCGCCGAGTGTCTTGGCACTCCGCTACTCGGCCTGGATGTCTGGGAGCATGCCTATTACCTCAACTATCAGAACCGACGTCCAGATTACATCGCCGCCTTCTGGAATGTGGTGAACTGGACTGCCGTCGCCGAACGCTACGCCGCGGCCAAAGCCTGATCCTCCCAGCTGTATCGCGGGCGCCGTCGGGATTCCCTGCCGGCGCCCGCTTGTTTCACGCCCCAGCCCCACCTGTCCCGACTCCCATGGCCCTGATCAACGAGAATTTCCTCAAGCTCAAAGCCGGTTATCTCTTTCCGGAAATTGCCCGACGCGTCAAAGCCTTCACCGAAGCCCATCCTGACCAGGCCGACCGTGTCATCCGCTGTGGTATCGGCGATGTGACAGAACCGCTTCCGGAGTCCTGCCGGAAGGCGATGCATGAAGCGATCGATGAACTTGGCACCCGGGAGCACTTCCGCGGATATGGACCGGAGCAGGGCTATGATTTCCTGCGGAATGCCATCGCCTAGCGCCAATTCCAGGATCGGGGTATCGATGTCTCCGCGGATGAGATCTTCATTTCTGACGGCTCCAAATGCGACACCGGCAACATTCTGGACATCTTTGGCAACCAGAACCGCATTGCGATCACCGATCCCGTGTATCCGGTCTATGTCGACACCAATGTGATGGCGGGCAACACGGGCGAAGCCGATGCCAGCGGCGCGTTTGCCGGACTCCTCTATCTGCCCTGCACCCCGGAAAACGGCTTTGTTCCAGCCATCCCGAAGGAGAAGGTCGACCTTGTCTACCTTTGCTATCCAAACAATCCCACCGGCGCCACCGCCACCAAGGCCCAACTCCAAGAGTGGGTCGATTACGCTCTCGCGAACGACACCACCCTCCTCTACGACGCCGCCTACGAGGCCTACATCCAGGATCCGGAACTGCCCCGCAGCATTTTCGAAATTCCCGGGGCCCGCCGCTGCGCCATTGAGTTCCGCAGCTTTTCCAAGATCGCCGGTTTCACCGGGGTCCGTTGCGCCTACATCATCATTCCCAAGGAACTGGAAGGCCGCACCACCGGGGGAACCCGCCAGTTGGTGCATCCTCTCTGGTCACGTCGTCACAGCACCAAATTCAACGGAGCCAGTTATCCCGTGCAGCGGGGTGCCGCCGCCATCTTCACCCCGCAGGGGGAAGCCGAAGTCACGGAACTGATCACCCATTACATGGGCAACGCGGCCCTCCTGCGCGCCGCCTGTGCCGATGTGGGTTTGGCCGTCTATGGCGGGGAAAACGCCCCTTATGTCTGGGTTGCCTGCCCAGCCGGCACGGATTCCTGGGGGATGTTCGATCGCATGCTGACCGAGGCCAATGTTGTTATCACCCCCGGATCGGGTTTCGGGGCCGCCGGCGAAGGCTACTTCCGCATCAGCGCGTTCAACTCCCGCGCCAATGTGGAGGAAGTGTGCCGGCGCATCCGGCAACTCCTTGGCTGAAGGGTCAGACCGGAACTCAGTCGATCAACCGGTCGAACCTGAATTGGCAGCACCCCAGATCAATCACATTCCGTGAGCGTGAAAGGCTTTCGCGGAGATGGTCGGCGACGGAGTAGATCCGGTGTTGTCCATCTTTCCGCGACTGCACCAGCCCTGCTTCTTTCAGAATGCGGAGATGCTTGGAAACATTGTAGGACGTCGCCATTAGAATCCCGCAAAGGTCGCCCACCGTGCGGGGCTCTTCCATGAGATGCCGCAGCAACCGCAGGCGGGTGGGTTCGCCCAGCGCACGCAGCACAGGGATGCAGTCGATCGGCGATGCGGAAGTCTCAGACATGGGAAGTTCCCCAGTTATGACGCAAAGGCCGCCAAGACACAACCCGGAGGCGAAAAAAAGTGCCCCCACCGAAGACCTCCCGGAAAAAGAAGCTTCCCTTTGTGATTGGCATTCACGGCAGGATCGTATAGTTAAAGGCATCACCCCAACACCATGAGAGGTATTCTGTTTCTGGCTTTGGCTGCGGCTTTTGTCGCCCTTTTTATCTACCCCGGTTACCTTTTTAACCTCAAGCCAAACGACGAAACGCCGGTAACGCCGGTCGTGGTTGAAAAATCAGAGCCCCCTCTTCCAAGCGCCCCACCCGATCCGGCACCGGCGCCCGTGGATGAAAGTCCGATGCAATACCCGGCGGACCTGACGGTCCAGAGTGCCAACGGAGTGGCCATGGAAGCGGTCATTCTGGGCCGCGGACCGACCAAAATCCATGCCCAGCGCAAATCGGATGACCGGCACTTCGCCTTGAATCTGGGCCAACTCTCTGCGGAGTCACAGCAGAAGGTGGGCCGGTTTCCCGAATCCATGACAGATGAAGAAGTGACTCAGGCGGTGGTAGAAGCCACCCCGAGAAAGGCTCCCGCTTTGGCCACCTTCTTGGATGACCAAATCAAGGACAAAACGGAAAGGCTCGGAAAAAAGACCACCGAACTGGCCAACCCCAAGCTGACGACAGCTCAAAAACAAATCCTCCAGCACGATATCAAGGTCCTAGAGGCTGAAATTTTCAAACTGCAGCAGGACCTTGAGACCAAATCGCGGTAGAGCAATCCCTCAACCGTCGCCGAGTGCTAGGACAGGGGCCTCCGGAGCCACGGTCGCGATGAGGTAACTCGCGAGATTCACCCAGAGCCCGCACCGGCTGAGAATACCGCTGTCCGCTGTCGCGATGACATCAAACCCGACGGATCCGCCTTCCAACAGGGCCTTGTCCGGGTCCGGCACGAGGGAAACCAAAGTCGAAAACTCAAACTCCGCCCCTGCAGACTCCAGCATGGCCTTGATCTGGCCGCTGTTGGAGACCGGTTCATCCAGCCACCAATGCACCAATGCGGGCCGCAGACGCTCCAGACCACGGTAGACCAGATCGATAACCGCAGCGGTATCTTCAAGCAGGCGGTAGTTGCCATTCAGGCTCGCGAGATCACGCACACAACCGTCCCGTCCCTTCAACAGCACACCGTTTCCCAGGAGGGTTTCCAGGGTGATGATGAGATTGAATCCATCAATCGCGAGGCGTCGGTCCCGGATCTCTGAAATCGGCAGCCGACGGGACTCTCGCGATGCTTTGGCCTCGTCGGAGCATGCCGAGCGCAACACCGCCTGACGCTGTCGGGCGACCAGTTGATGGCGGTCTCCAACCAACTTGAGCGACGAGGAGTCCGCATACCCATGACTGAACAGCCAGGAAAGCTCCTCCACGGCACAGCGGAGAACGGGCAAAGCCTCCGCGCCAAAGAGAGCGGTGTCCTGGGGCTGGGGACCTCGGCGTTTGGGTGGGGGCATCGTGGTCGACTCTACAACCTGTCCCCGGCTCCGCAAGCGGCGAGGATGCCTGCGGCCTTGTGCAGGGTTTCCTCGTACTCTTTCTCCGGGAGCGAATCCGCCACGATGCCGGCTCCGGTGCGGAAGCTGAATAACCGCCTCTCCAGAACGGCGGTGCGGATGGCAATGCTGAACCGGCTCTCCCCGTTGAATCCAAAACAGCCAATCGCTCCCGTGTAAAGCCCCCGGGGCTCCTGTTCGAGTTCGCGAATGATCTCCCGGGCCCGCTTTTTGGGAGCCCCCGTGATGGATCCGCCCGGGAAGCACGCCGCCAGAGCCTCAGCGGGCCCCAAACCGGGCCGGGCAACCCCTTCAATGGTCGATACCAGATGAAAGACCTGGGCGAAGCGCTCCAACCGCAGCAAATCGACCGCCCGCACCGAGCCGTATTCACAGACCCGCCCGAGATCATTGCGCTCCAAGTCGGTGATCATGATCAACTCGGCGATTTCCTTGGCCGAGGTAATAAGATCATAAGCCGAGCGCTCGTCGCTTTCCGGATCGGCAAACCGGGGACGGGTGCCTTTGATCGGCCGGGTCCGCATGTGGGATCCACTGAGTCGCAGGAAAAGCTCCGGTGACGCTGACAGGACCTGCCTGTCCCCAAGATCGAGAAAAGCGCCAAAGGGCGCCGGTGACACGGCCCGCAACCGGCAATACAGATCGAAGGGATCCCCTCCCGGCCACTCACTCTGGAAAGGTTGCGAGAGATTGACCTGATAAATGTCACCGGCCGAAATGTAGTCCAAAGCCCGCTCCACCATGGAAAGGAACCGATCCCGGGAAACCGGCCGACGGATTTCGTGCTCCCGGGGAAGCCGGGGTTCGCGCTCCACCGCCCTCCAGTCCAAGCGGGCACTCAAGTTCCCGACATCCCACCACTGGTCGTGGGTATGATCATGGATCAACGCCTGCGGATAGACTCCGAAGCGGTAGCTTCCCTCATAATCGATCCAACCGATCAAGCCTCCGGTGGGAAAGCCCCAATCGGGGCCAAGAATCCCCTCCCCTCCCACAGGGGGACACCAGGATGTCAAGGACGCCCAGTCCTGCGGACCACCCTCCACCACATCCGTGGGGTCGCAGCTGATGATGGAAAACCGGCTGTCATCCCCGCCTCCATAACCGGAGCCCGGCGCTTCGTCCTGGGTCGAACTGTCCAAGAAAACCAGCCCCGGTCGGTGCCGCAGACCCGCCGCTACCTGAACAGGACTCGCATCAAGCGAGACCGGCCGTGGATGAGGAAGACGGAACAGGGAGGACACATCGCCATTTTCGCCGCAATGGGCTCCCCGCGCAAGCCGGACCGGATCATCCTTCAGGCGCTCTATTTGCCAATCCGGTACAAGGCTTTGTTCGTGCGGAGGTAGATGGCGCCTCCGGCAAAGGCGGGAGTGGCGTTGGTTGCCTCACCAGGTGCCAGAACGTTGTGCGCCACCACTTTCAAGCCAGTCGGCGACGGCTCAAAAACATGAGTTTCCGCCGTCTGGTCCACCACGTAACATTTTCCCCCCACGTAGTTCAGAGAACTCCACGCATTTTTCCCCAAGCGTTCCTTCCAGCGATCCTCTCCCGTTTTCGCGTCGAAACACTGCGCCGCCCCCGGTTCGTTGCAAATGTAGACATTCCCTCCGAGGAGAATGCCAGAGCCGATCCGCTGCTGGTTGCGCGGCACCAGCCAGAGCCGGTGGGAAGCCGTCAGATCCCCAGTTTCCCCTGCCCCTGGGAGTCTGACCCCGATCGCGGGTCCGCCATAGCCACACATCGCAACCACCGTGCCGTCACCTACGAGCGGATTGTTGTAACACAGGTCGCTCAGCCCACCGCAACGCCACCACTCTTTCCCCGTCGCGGGATCAAAACTGACAAGCCACTTCGGCAGCGGCACCAGCATTTCTGCGCGCCCTCCATTGTCCATGATCCGGGGCACCGCCCAAGAGCCTTTGAATTGTTTGATTTCCGCGCTTTGCGCGTCCGGCAGGGCAGTTTCCCAGGCCATCTTGCCCGTTTTTCGGTTCAATGCGACCAACTTGGCCAGTAGGCCCGGGCCCGCATGGACAATGATCAGATCCCCCCAAACCACCGGACTCGCTGCATTCGGCCCCCAGATGTGGGCAAATTCGCCAAGGTCCGCCTGCCAGCCTGCGCGACCATCCAGATCATAGGCATGGAGGCCCGCCGACCCGTGCCAGGCGTAAACAATGCCCTCATGAACCAGCGGAGAGGCGGAGCACCAGGGATTGGTGGCATGGGTGATTTCGTCTTTGCCGTATTTCACCGTCTGCCGCCACAGTTCTTTGCCCGTGGTGGTGTCAAAGCAGACCAGGGAGCGCTCGTGACCTTTCTCCCGGGCCTCGGTGAGGAAAAGGCGGTTGCCCACCACCACCGGCGAGGAATTCCCCGGAGCGCCCAATTCCACCCGCCAGACTGCATCGCCAGCAGACCAAGTGACCGGATAGGTTTCGGATACCGGCAGTGTGCCGTCGCCTGCAGGCCCCCTCCATCCCGGCCAGTCCCCAGCCTGTAGACCGGGAACCAGAAAAAGGGCGACCAAACTGAAAGTCAAAAAAGAGGGCGGATTCATGGAATCCCATCCTATCAGCATCCGGGGACGCTTGACAAGAATCTCCGCATTCCGGACTACTCCGCATCTGCGTCCCATCGGCAGGGAAATCGGTTGCAAGCCGGAGGGAGATGCGGTTTCTTGCAGTTCTTCCGCTGCGGAGTGGCTCCGGCCACCCATACCGCCAGATTGCCTTATGGTGTAACGGTAGCACAACAGATTCTGAATCTGTTTGTCAAGGTTCGAATCCTTGTAAGGCAACCATGGCTCAAGTCGCCGGACCCGGGCCGACGCAACGGCGCGATTCTCCCCGGACAGAGTCCACCTTCTCCCCTCCAAAATGAGGGCTTGCGTTGGGTCGCGGGCAACATTCCAATGGTTCTTTGATCTGCCTTGGGAGAAAAGGGGAACATCCCGACCATGCCGGGTGCAGCCGCACTAAGAGAAAAAGTTCCCTCATTCCTTGGACGGCAGCAGTCTGCAATCGCCAGACCAATGCCCACAAACTGTTGAACCACCAACGCAGCCATGAAACTCAGCCACCTTCTCCTCGCCCTTGCGGCAGCCTTCTCCTGCCCGGGCGCGCAGTGCGCCCCCCCGGCGGAAAGCCAGGATCTCAGCGCCTTGAAAGCCGAGATCGAAAGACTCAAAGGCATGGTCCCCGACCAGTCTCATGCCATGAAAGATGTCGCCTATCATTTCACCAATCTCTGGTTCGCCGGACAGCAGGAAAACTGGCAGTTGGCGGAATTTTACCTCGCCGAAACGCGCTCTCATCTGCGCTGGGCGGTGCGCATCATCCCCATCCGGAAAACACCCCAAGGCCAGGAGTTCAAGCTCGCCGACCTTCTGGAACCGATGGAAAAAACCGTGCTCAAGGACCTGCAGGGAACCATTGCCTCCAAGGACCCCAAGGCCTTCCGCACGCAGTATGAATTGACGCTCAACAGTTGCTATGCCTGTCATGTCACAGCGGGCAAACCCTTTCTTCGTCTCCAGATCCCGCTCCAACCCGAGGTCCAGATCATCCACTTCGATCCCGCCCCCTGAACCCGAACCTTCCCCCGGATCCCCGGAACTGATGGGGCGCATGCTTCAGGTTGTCCAAAAATTGAATTGCCAGATGGCTCCGGCCTCTGTTTCCTAGCGGACGGAATCCGACTCCGCTGCCGATCATGCCCGACGACCCCGCCCCGCCCCCCCAACCATCCTCTGCGAAATTGCGGGTCTTTCTCTCCCGCTTTGGCAGCACGGTGGTGCTGTGGTCGATCATTGCCGCCGCTTTTCTTATCCAGAAGGAACCGATTTTCTTCGGTGTGATCGCCTTCGTGGGGCTGCTCGGGTTGATTGAGTATTTCCGGCTCTTCACCACTCCGGGGTTCCGCAGGTTCCGATATCAGGCGGTCGCTCTCGCCCTGGTGTATTATCTGGTGCTCTTCTGGGGCAGCCATTGCGGTTGTCTTGGACCCTGGATCAAGGAACTGGATGGCCTGACCATCGCCGTGCTCGTCATCCTGCTGGTGCTGACCCGGCTCCGGTCCCCCTTGGAAGGGGTGCAAACCATCGAGGAGATCGCCTCGGCGGTGTTCGGGTTCGTCTATGTGGTCATGCTTTTTGCTTTTGTCGGAAAGATCATGCTCCTCCCGCTGATGGACAGCGCCGGTCACCCATCGGGCCACTGGTACATGCTCTACCTGCTGGCGGTGACGAAATTCACCGACATGGGAGCCTACCTCGTCGGCTCCCTCATCGGACGGGACAAGATGATTCCCCATATCAGTCCGGGAAAGACCTGGCAGGGCTTCGCCGGCGCCATCGGCTTCGCCTTCCTCGCCAGTTTCGGCTGCCGCTGGCTCTTCGGCGACAGCATCCCGCTCGTCACTCCGGGACACGCCGCCGGACTCGCCCTGATGCTCTCGCTGGTCGCGGTGCTGGGAGACCTCGCCGAGTCGATCCTGAAACGCAGTCTCGCGTCCAAGGACTCGGGACATCTCATGCCAGGCATCGGTGGAGTCCTCGACTTGATCGACAGCCTGCTCTTCACCGGGCCCATCCTCTATTGTTTCCTCCTTTACAAGCTGGGCACGGCCTGATTCTGATCGCCGCCCCTCTCCTTCCGCATGTCCCGGACACCCTCTGCCGCCCCAAAAAATGTCGTCGTTCTCGGATCGACCGGCTCTATCGGTGAGAGCGCCTTGCGCGTTGCCCGGGACATCCCGGACCGGATGCGGCTGGTCGGTCTGGCCGCGAACCGCAGTGCGGACAAACTGGCCCGCCAGATCGCCGAAACCGGGGTCAAACGGGCCTGTCTGAATGATCCCGCCGGCTACCGGGCGCTGCGGTCGGAGGTTCCCGGTTCGGTGACCCTCCACAGCGGACCGGACGGGCTTGTCGAGCTGGCAACCCTCCCGGAGGCAGATCTTGTCCTGATTGCAATTGTAGGCACAGAGGGCCTGCGCCCTGCTCTGGCCGCGATTGAGGCCGGCAAGGACATCGCCGTAGCCAGCAAGGAAATCCTCGTCATGGCCGGGGAGGCCGTCATGGAGGCCGCCCGGCGCCGCGGGGTACGGGTCCTGCCGGTGGACTCCGAGCACAATGCGATTTATCAATGCCTCGAGGGCCGGGATCCCTCGGAGGTTTCCCGCCTCATTCTGACCGCTTCAGGTGGACCTTTCCGGAAAACCCCCCGGGAAGAACTGGCCGCAGTCACGATCGCCCAAGCCCTGAAACATCCCACGTGGGAAATGGGGCGGAAAATCACCATCGACTCGGCCACCCTTTTCAACAAAGGGCTGGAAATGATCGAGGCACGGTGGCTTTTCGATGTGGCCATGGACCGGGTGGATGTCATCGTTCACCCGCAGAGCATCATCCATTCCATGGTGGAGTTCATCGACGGCTCGGTCCTCGCCCAACTCAGCGTCACCGACATGTGCTTCCCGATCCAATACGCCGTGACCTGGCCGGAGCGCGTCCCCAACACGTTGCCTCCATTGGACTTCGCCCAATTGGCACGCCTTGATTTTGAGGCTCCCCGTTGGGCTGATTTTCCCGCGCTTCGTCTCGCCCGGGAGGCCGGAGAGCGTGGCGGCACCCTCCCGGCGGTCCTGAATGCGGCCAATGAGGTCGCTGTGGCCGCCTTTTTGGATAATTCACTTTCGTTTCCGCGAATTTGGGAAACCGTGGAGGAAACCATGCGGGCTCATCCCACCACGGACCATCCGACACTGGATGAAATTCTCACAGCCGACTGCTGGGCGCGTGAGAAGGCCCGCAACCTGACGCAACTTTCATGAGTGAAAAAGCCAAACACTGGGTCGGTTTCGACCTCGGCGGCACCAAGATGCTGGCGAAGATTTTCGATGACCAGTTCACCGAAATTGCCTCCGCAAAGCGAAAAACGGAGGGAAACCGGGGCCAGAAAGCCGGCATCGCCCGCGTCGTCAAGACCATTGAGGAGGCGCTGCTGGCAGCCGGCCTGACCTCGGCGGACTTGGCCGGGATCGGGGTGGGGTGCCCGGGGCCGGTGAATCCGGAGAAAGGAATCATCCTCGAAGCTCCCAATCTGGGCTGGGTGAATGTGCCCATCGCCAAAGAACTGCAAAACGCCTTTGGCTGCCCGGCGGTGGCCTGCAACGATGTGGACGCCGGGGTCTTTGCCGAATACAGCTTCGGCGCCGCCAAAGGCGCGCGGTGCGCCGTTGGGGTCTTTCCTGGAACGGGCATCGGGGGCGGAGCGGTGATCAACGGCAACCTCCTTGAAGGTTCACGCATTTCCTGCATGGAGATCGGTCACATGACCCTCGAACCCAATCCCGGCAGTGGTGGCGAAACCCTTGAGACTCTGACCAGCCGACTGGCCATTGCCTCCCAGGCCGCCCAAGCGGTCTACCGGGGACAGGCACCCTATCTCGCCGAAAAATGCGGCTCCAGTCTCGACAAGATCACCAGCAGCAAAATCGCCGAAGCCATCGCCGCGGGGGACAAAGCCATCGAAGCCATCGTCCGCCGGGCGGCCGATCTGCTGGGTTGCGGCATTGCCACTCTGGTCCACATCCTCGCCCCGGATACCATCGTGTTGGGAGGTGGCTTGGTGGATGCGATGCCCAAGCTTTATCTTGAAGAAGTCACCCGTTCCGCTGAAAAACGGGTTCTCTCCGCCTATGTTGGCACTTTCCGCATCGTCCCGGCCAAGTTGGCAGAAAGTGCGGGTTCCAAAGGCGCCGCCGCCTGGGCCCGGAAGAAAATCCAGCGGTGACCGGACAGGAAAGTTGTCTTTCCCCGCCCTTTCGGCTCACTCGGGCTCCCGGTCTTCCAGATTTTCCGGTTTCAGACCGGGGACGGTGGACGCCTTGTCTGCGTAGCGGTCGAATCGGTTGGAAAGGATCAGCAACGTGGGGGCCCACAATCCCACAAAGATGCCGAATCGCTCGGCATGGGCCCGCTCTTCAGGGGCATCTCCGTTCAAGAACCACCAAATGAAAATGGAGGCGCCGATGGAGATGACGCCGAGTTGAAAACACAGATTACTCAACAAACGGCAGGTACGGGGGTTCATGTTTCCATGCTAGAGACTGACCCGTCGGTTTGTCCAGCCTCCAATGTGGCGTGATGTCGTGACGCATCCGAGCCCTCATGGGACCCGTGACCAAGTCCGTCGAAGGAAAGCGTGTTCCACCTTCCGCGCGGAACCTTCAGTCAACATCTGCCGAAGGCGGCCCTGCCCGGAGGAGCGCTTCTGCGAGAACCAGATCACCCGCCACCGTGATTTTGGGGTTGGGATCAGAATTCTCCACCAAGCAAACCCCATGTCCGGCCGCTTGGATGGCGCTGACCTCATCGGTCACTACCGTCCCTGCCGCCACCACCCCGGCATAGGCATCCTGCAGCCAGTCGAGACGGAATACCTGGGGTGTTTCCATGGCCCAGAGCCCTTCACGGTCGACGCTGCCGATGACCCGGGCGCTGGCATCGGCTCGTTTCAAGGTGTCCGTCACCCGGTGGGCCAATGCTGCGGCTCCTGCCTCGCGGGCCGCCGCGATCACCGCAGCAAGGGCGCGCTGACTCACCAATGGTCGGGCCGCATCATGAACCGCCACCCAACGGGTCCCGGGAGGCACCAGTCGCAAGCCGGCCCAAACCGAAAGGTGCCGCTCCGCTCCCCCTTCGCAGACCCCGGCGAGTTTGCCCCGGGATCTTTCTGCCAATGCCGCAAATCCGTCCTGTTTCTCCGCCGTGGTCACGACCACAACTGAATGAATCCCGCGACACTCGCAAAGCACCCGCAGGGAGCGTTCGGCCACCGGAAGGCCTCCCAGTGGGGCCGTCAGCTTGTCGAATCCCATGCGCCGGCTGCTGCCTGCCGCGACAAGAATGGCAGTGACCATGTCCACAAGGGAGCGGGATCAACCCAGTTTGCCCATCACCGTTTGGGAAATCACCTTGTTGTCGGCGCGACCCGCGCTGCGTTCCTGTACCAACTTCATGACCGCCCCCATTTCCTTGCGACTGGTGGCTCCGGTCTCCAGAATGGCCGCGTCGATCAGGGCTTCCAGCTCCGCCAGATCCATGGCCTGCGGCAGATACCGCTCGAGGATCTCGATTTCAGCCTGCTCTTTCTCCGAAAGATCCGTCCGTCCTGCGGATTCAAATTGCTGAAAGGAGTCCTGACGCTTTTTGACCTCGCGGCGGACCACCGCCATGGCTTCAGCATCATCCAAAACGGCTTCCGCTCCGCCTTTTTCGATAGCAGCATACTTGATGGCTGATTTCAAAGCCCGCAGAGTGTTCAATGCCAGCGTGTTTTTCTCCCGCATGGCATTTTTGAGGTCTTCCCCAAGTCGCAAATCAATTTCGCTCATCCCTCATCATTAGCCGATGCCCCCGCGAATGACAAATGCTATCCCGGCAGGGTGGCGGTGCCTCGGGACGGGAGGAGGGATTCCACTTGTCGCGAAGGTGCCACGCGTGGACCTTGTCGGGTTTGAATGCCTCCCCGTCCCCCTCTCCGCGCCGCACTGTTGCACCCACCTGGCCCGCCCGGCTCTGGCTTGGCTTGATGGGCAGCGCTTTCGCTCTCCTCGGGGGCTTTTTCTGCTGGTATCTGGGCCACCATTTTCTCGTCGCCAAAGCCATGCACGCCTGGCCAAAGGTTCCAGCCACCATCCTCGCTGCTGAAATCGAACCCGGCCTGACCCAGCACGGCACCGCCAAGTTTACCCCAAAACTGCGCTACCGATACCAATGGGAAGGGCAGGCGCGTGAAGGCCAGCGTCTCAAGCGTCGCTCGATTGAAGGCTCGGATCGCCCGAGTGTGGAAACCTGGCTCAACCAATACCCGGTCGGCAGTGAGAAGGAGTGCTACGTCAATCCCGCCGATCCGAATTTTGCGGTGCTCATCCCGGACTCCAAGGCCGCCCTCTACTCTCTCTGGCTCCCGGCCTTTTTCCTGGTTTCGGGACTGTTCCTGATCGGCCGGGCAATCCTGGGGAAGTGACGGGCGCACCGGAGCCACGGGCCTGGGACCGGGTGACCTAGCGGACCATTTTGCTGTTCGAGCGATGCGGCGGAAGATGATGCCAAAGTCACGCCTTGCTTATAGGATTTTTCAAACACTCGATCTGTAGTGCGCATCCAACTTCTCATGCAAAGCAAGGATGCTGGCGATGCGGCGGACGTGGTGGTGAATTGTTCGGCATCGTCGCTCGTCAGGTGGCAGGTGAGGAGGGCGGACTCGCGGTAGCTGAGCCACTTCTTGCGCACTTGGTAGCCGCCGAGGATGTAGTTTCAGATCAAGTGGAGTTTCATTGACTCGGGGTGTTCTTCGAAAGGGCTGGCTTCGAGGGTGACAGAGCAGGAGCTGCTTTGGCCGCAGTGCAGCTGTCTTGTTTGATGTCTTGTTTGGTGTCTTTCAGGCCCTCCCAACAAAACGCGGCCAAAACAGTCACCATGGCGAGCCATATCTTGGATGATGTCTCCTGGCTGTACTTGAACCGATCAAACATCTCAGAATATTTGGAATCATCGGGAT
>JADZAX010000618.1 GCA_020852405.1 Verrucomicrobiales bacterium | reverse complement strand
TGAGCAGGAGAGACCGCGCATCCCATCCGACACACCAGACCGGATCCGTCTCCGGATGATCACTCCCCTGAATGCCGCCCGGCCCGGTGACTTCGGTGAATTGCGCGCGTCGCACCACTGTCCAGGCATCGGACTTCCCATCCCACTCCGCCAACACTCCGGAAGGAACGGTCGGATCGCTCAAGGCCTCCTTGGCATGGTCCCCGTTGTTCGCATAGACCAGACGCCCCTGGCCCATGTAAAATCCTTTGCCATGATAGCCGGGCAGGTCGGCATGCTTTCCTCCGCTGGCGTCGGCTTCGTCGGCCCAGAGCCGGGTCACTTCCAGGGTCCTGACGTCGACCTCGTAAATGCCCTCCTCCATCGTGGCCACATAGAGTTTGCCCGCCGGATCGGTGAGATGCCGGGCATTCCCGGTGGGTCGCCCGAACATGTTGCTGTAGGGGATGGCCCGGACATTCCGCTGGGCGTCGATCACGTAGGGTCCGATGAAAAGCTGCCCCGACTCGCGGTGGATCATCCGGTTCGCCGGCGTTCCCCCGATGCTCTCGGGTCGGACGATCTGCCGGAGATCGTTCGTGATTTCGTAGAGTTTGTCGGTGGATCCTTTGGGAGCGTGGGGGGCATACGTCACGACCCAGAGACGGTCCGCCCAGGGCACCACGGCTCCGGTGCCGCATTCCCCCTCCTGATTGAAATAGGCGAGATGCGGGTAGATCCCGCTCCACGACTCCTGAGCGGTGAGCGGGCAGGATGACAGGCCAAGAATGGCGAGGACAAGTGGGAAACGATGCATGGGATGGAGAATTGGCAAGGTAACAGACCCGTCGGCCGGTGTCGAGACGGGCCTGCGTTCAGCTCCACCGCCCTCCCAGGGCGGAATCACCCGGCGAAACTGCGCAGAACCCGGAGCAGGCGGTCCACGTCTTCTTCGGTGTTGTAGCCATGCACCGCGATTCTGAGGCGCCCCGCATGGTGCATGACATGCACATTGTCCCGTTCCAACGCATCGTGGATCGCCTCGGAACGCGGATGGGTGATGGCGACAATGCCGGAGCCACCCACGTCCTGCCGGGGAGCCAGGGTCTGGATGCCCAGTTCCTCCAGACCGTCCTGGAGCCGCCGCACGAGCGGATCGGCACGGCCGGCAATTTCCGCCACGCCCACGGCGGCAAGGTAGTCCATCGCCGCGTGCAGGCCATAGAGCGCGGCAAAATTGGGCATGCCGACGGAGAAACTCGCGGCGCCCCGCTTGACCACGGCGCGGTCGAAGCGGTCGGCGGCGAAGGCATTGTCCAAATGATACCAGCCTCCCGCACGGGTGGTCAGTCTTTCGGCCGAAGCTCCCGGAATGACCACCACGCAGCCGCCGTGAAGGGCGAGGAGCCACTTGTGGGTGCTGGAAATGAGAATGTCCGCATCGTGGCAGTCCAACTCGACGCGACCGAACGCCTGGGTGATATCGACCGAGAGCAGGGCTCCGGGAGCCAGCCGCCGCACAAGATCGCGGAATTCCGCCCAGTCCATGCGGTAGCCATTGTAAAAACTGACGAGTGATACCTGGACCAGCCGTGTGCTCTCGGATAGCAAGGGTGCCAAATCATCCACCCGAAGCGCTCCGCCGCGCGCACGCCAAACCCGGGTCACGGGTGGACGGGGAGCGGTCAGCCAGGGAGTGGCCCCGGCAGGGAAATCGAGATCAGCGACCACGACTTCGTCACCCGCCCCCAGATCCAATGCCGAGGCCAACAGGTTGTAGGCTTCGGAACTGCAGGAGCAGAAACCGATTTCGTCGGGAGATCTCCCCAGCAACGTTGCGGCCGAAAGACGGCAGGCCTCCACTCGGGGAAAGTGAAAATCCCGTCCCGCCATCCCCATCTGTTTGTGCCGCCAGTATTCCTCCAGGGCCTCATGGACCACTTGCGGGGGGATGCTTTCGGCGGCGGTGTTGAGGTAGGCCTGCCCCTCGAGGGCCGGAAAGTCAAGCGCACGGGACTCGGGAGTGAGCATGGTGGGAATGGAGGATGGGGTGTGGGGATGGACGGAAAAACGCCCGGGGTGACGGTGATCTTTAGTCCGGAACTTCAGTTCCCGGGAGGAAGATCGGCCCGTTCTTCAGCCGGAGACTTGCCCGGCCAGAGGACCAGCATGGTCACCAGAGCGATGATCGGCGCCAGTCCGACGACGGCAAATCCGGAATCATATGATCCCGACTGATCCACCAACCGGCCGTAGAGTTTCTGGGTGGGAGCGGAGGCGACCCACCCAATGGTCGCGAGCAATCCGGTGGCCTTTCCGACGTGGTTTTCGCTCAGCGACTGGGTGAAGGAATAGTAACAGGGAAACAGTCCCAAAGATGCGGCTCCCACCACCAGCAGCACCGCCAGCAATTGCCAGCCCTGGGGCAGTTGGGAGGCCACCACCGTCAGGGCGGTCAGGACGGCGCAGATGCCATAGACCAGCAACCGGGAACGATGCGGGGTCCACCCGATTCGCACCAGCCAGAGTGCGGCGGCACCCGCGAGAAGGCACCCGGCATCGGTGGCAAGGTAATACGAGGCATTGAACCCCAGCGCGAAGGACTCGGTGTAGCCGCGGCCTTTCTGCAGGAAAAGAGGCAGCCAGGCACGGACGAGCTGCCAGGGAATGTTGATGCACACCACCATGACGGCGACGGCCCAGAAGCGGCGGTCCGCAAAGAGACTCACCCAATGCGGTCCGCGCTGCCGGGCCAACAGCAACGCTCCACGGGCGGGAAAATCGCGGGAAGAAATGAGGAACCACCAAGCGACGGCCCAGACCAGGCCGAGGCCCCCGATGATGATAAACGGTTCGCGCCAGGCTCCCACGGCCGTGTTTCCCGCGACCAGCCAGCGGATGATGACCGGGGTCAGCACCGCACCGAGGGAGGCTCCGCTCTGGAGCAGACTGTTGCTGAAGGTGCGCCCTCCGCTTGAGATCAGGGCCTGGGTGGTGATGAGGGCACAGGGCCAGTGCCCGGCTTCGCAAAATCCGAGAGCCACCCGGCAGACGAGAAGCTGGGGATAGTCGTGAACCAGCCCCGTCAGCATGCCGACCCCGGACCACAGGATGAGCACCACCGGATAGAGCCACCGTACCGGGAGGCGGTCAGCGACAAACCCAAAAAAGAGGGAGCCTCCAGCGAAGGCGTAGGAGAAGAGGGATTCCACATTGCCATACTGTTCTTTGGTCAGACCAAACTCATCGATGATCCGGGGGGCCAGATTCGCCAGAGTCTGGCGATCCATGTAGTTCAACATCGTGGCCATGAGCAGCAGAATGCTCACTGTCCATCCCCGCCTGCCCAGACCCGCCTTGTTTTCCATGATCATGATTCAGTTCCGACGGAGCCTCTCATCCATCCCACGTGACGCCGTCCCAGACTTCCATTCGCTCCACCAGTCGCACCAATCCGGAAGTGAAATGCTCGAACAGAGCCTCCCCTTTTTCCGGGGTGGCCAGGGCTGGACGACCAATGTGGCCGGGTTCGGAACGGTCGCGCATGGTCCAGCCACGACTGGCCGGCTCGAAGCCCTGCCCGAATTCCACATCCGGTGCTTGCCGGTGGTCCCGCACCAATTCCGGCGCCAACCGCAAGACCATGGAAGTCTCCCACTCACCGGCATGTCCCATCTCGGGCTGCTGCAGATCAGGATGAGCGGCGGTTCCTCCGGGGGCGAGGTGCCAATAGGTGGCAAACAGGAGAAGGAGATCCATCCGCTCACGGTGCCGCTGCCGGAGTTCGAAGATGGCCTGTTTGCCGGGCACGTCATTTCCCCCATGACCGTTGATGATGAGCACGCGCCGGAAGCCGTGGTGAAGAAAGTTCTCCACCAGGCCGCAAAGCAGATCCACAGAGAGCCGCGGTTCCGCCGAGAGTGTCCCGGGGAAGTCGAGATGGTGG
>JADZAX010000617.1 GCA_020852405.1 Verrucomicrobiales bacterium | reverse complement strand
GCTGCAGCGCCGATGGTAGTGCGGCGATAGGCCGTGCGAGAGTAGGTCGTTGCCAGAATCCAACCCACCCCCCGGTCCGCCGGGGTGGTGGGTTTTTTTGTGCCCGAATCCTTTACTGAGCTATTTGGAAACTCGAATTACGCAGGGTGGTCACCAGGCTTCGTGGTGCTGCCACGTCGATCCAATTTGAGGGATTGTTGATCACCCCGGTGCCGAAGAGTCCCTAGTGAAACAGGAACCCTGCTTGGATTCAGCCTCTGAAGGTCACCACTCGGTCGACCGGGTTCTTGGTCACCAGATTGCCTTTGCTGGCCCTGCCTTTGATCGCGAGCGTCGCAAAGTCAAAGTCGAGGTGGACATTGCGGAGTCGCAACGCGGGTTTGAGATGGAGGCGGACTTTGAAAGAGGCATCCTCTTCGGAATCATGTTCGGACAGCCACAGGACCCTGGTGCCTGGAGTTCCCAAGGTGAGATCGTAGACTTTTTCTCGCGTGATTCCCTGAACCGTGAAACGCTTGGCGAAAATGCGCCCCTGCTTTCCGTCCCGGTAAATCATATTGTAGACCTTGGCATCGTCCTTACGGAAGAGGCCCACGATCATGGCGTCCTTTCCAATGAAGACTTTCTCCGCGATTCTCACGACCCTCATGGTTCCATCGCGACAGAAGGAAATGACGTCATCCATGCGGGAGCATTTCCCCATGGGTTCATCTTTTTTCATGCCCCATCCCACGAAACCCTCCTTGAGATCGGCGTAGAGTGTTTCATTGGCCAGAACGACCTCTCTGGCGGCAACCCGGCCAAAGGTGGTCAGTTCAGTGCGACGCTCGCGACCTTTGCCATATTTGGTCTTGAGGGCTTCGAACCATTTGATGGCGTATTGAGTGAGGCGTTTAAGATTTTTTTGGGTCTCCGCGATGTCTTTTTCAAGCGACGTGAGCCATTCGTCGGCTTTGAAGGAGTCGAATTTAGAGATGCGTTTGATTTTGATTTCGGTCAGTCGGAGGATGTCCTCCTCGGTGATCTGACGGCGGAAGAGTTTGAGGTAGGGGCGCAGTCCGGTCCAGATTTCCCTGATAACGGCCTCCCAGGTGGTGCACTCTTCGATGCGCCGATATATGCGCTTTTCGATGAAGATTTTTTCAAGACTGGAAAAGAGCCATTTTTCCTCCAATTCGTGGAGACGGATCTCCAGCTCGAGTTGGAGCAGGTCCCGGGTGCGCTGCACGTTGTGGCGGAGCATCTCCTTGACTCCGATGAACCGGGGACTGTTGTTCTCGATGACGCAAGCGTTCGGCGAAATGGAGACTTCACAGTCCGAGAAAGCGTAGAGCGCCTGCATCGTCTGTTCGGGTTCCACCCCGGAGGGGAGCGTGATGACGATTTCAACCTCGGCGGCAGTGTTGTCTTCGATTTTGGCAATCTTGACCTTGCCCTGATCACTGGCTTTGATGATGGAATCGGTCAGGCTGACCGTCGTGGTGCCAAAGGGAATCTCCCGGATGATGAGCTGCTTGGCTTTGCTTTGCTCAATGCGGGCCCGGACACGGACGCGACCTCCCCGGAGACCATTGTTGTAGTCCGTGACATCGGCGATGCCTCCCTGGGCAAAGTCCGGATACAGATCAAACTCCTGTTTCCGGAGAACCGCGCTGCACGCGTCGAGGAGTTCGTTGAAATTGTGGGGGAGGATTTTGCAGGCCAGCCCGACGGCGATGCCCTCCGCTCCTTGGGCAAGAAGGAGGGGAAATTTCACCGGCAGTGTCACCGGTTCCTTGTTCCGCCCGTCATAACTGGCGGCCCATTCGGTGGTCTTGGGATTGAAGACAACTTCATTGGCGAACTTGCTGAGTCGCGCTTCGATGTAGCGGGGTGCGGCCGCCCCGTCTCCGGTGAGAATGTTGCCCCAGTTTCCCTGGGTTTCGATGAGCAGTTCCTTCTGTCCCAGATTCACCATGGCATCACCGATGGAGGCATCTCCATGGGGATGATACTGCATGGTGTGGCCGATGATGTTCGCCACTTTGTTGAACCTGCCGTCATCTTTTTCCTTCAGCGAATGCAGAATGCGGCGCTGCACCGGCTTGAGCCCGTCGTTGAGATGCGGAACCGCACGCTCCAGAATGACATAGCTTGCGTATTCGAGGAACCAATCCGAATACATGCCCTGCAGCGGGGCTTGATTGGATGTGATGTGGTCCATCATGGGAGCTTAAAAAAGGAGAGGAGGATGGGCCTCAGGCAGCGTCAGCGGCGGGCTCTGTCTCAGCGGGGGCAAGGGGATCAGGCTCCACGTAGTCGGTTTCGATTCTCAGATTTTGAATGATGTAATCCTGTCTCTCAGGGGTGTTTTTACCCATGTAGAAGGCCAGGATGTCGGCGACGGTTTTGTGCTTGGGGGGCAGTTCCACCGGGTCGAGACGAATGTCGGCTCCGATGAAGTGTTTGAACTCGTCGGGAGAGATTTCTCCGAGACCTTTGAATCGGGTGATCTCAGGATTGGGTTTGAGTTTTTCCAGAGCCGCGAGTCGCTCCTGATCACTGTAGCAGTAACGGGTTTCCTTCTTGTTGCGGACTCGGAAGAGGGGAGTCTGAAGAATGTAGAGGTGGCCCTCGCGGATCAAGTCTGGGAAAAATTGGAGGAAGAAGGTGATGAGCAGAAGGCGGATGTGCATCCCGTCGACATCGGCATCGGTTGCGAGGACAATCCGGTTGTAGCGCAGGTTTTCCACGGTCTCCTCGATGTCCAGCGCGGCTTGCAGTAGGTTAAATTCTTCGTTTTGGTAGACCACGTTGCGGGTCATTCCAAACGTATTGAGCGGCTTGCCGCGGAGACTGAATACAGCCTGGGTCTCCACTTCACGGGACTTGGTGATGGAGCCGGAAGCGGAATCCCCTTCGGTGATAAAGAGGGTGGTTTCCTCGCGCAGTTTGTGCTTCGTATTATAGTGGGCGCGGCAATCCCTGAGCTTTTTGTTGTGCAGGCGTGCGGACTTTGCCCGGTCCCGGGCCAGTTTCTGGATACCCTTCAGCTCCTTCCGTTCTTTTTCCGAGCGCACAATGCGCTCCATCATCGCATCAGCCGCGCCTTTGTTGCGGTGCAGGTAGTTGTCGAGATGCTGTCCAAGGAAATTGTTGATGAAAGCGCGGATGCTCTCCCCTCCGGGGGCCATATTCGTGGAACCAAGGCGCGTCTTGGTCTGGGATTCGAAGACTGGTTCCTCGACGCGGATTGAAACGGCGGCCACCAATCCCGCTCTGACATCGGGGGCATCGTACTGTTTTTTGAAATAGGATCGCACTGTGGCGACGAAGGCTTCCCGGAAAGCATTCAAATGCGTTCCTCCCTGGGTGGTGTTCTGACCGTTGACGAAGCTGTAATAGTCTTCGCCGCTGTCATCCACCTGAGTGAGGGCGACCTCGAAGTCCGGCCCGATGAGGTGCACCACGGGATAAAGCAATTCCTGTCCCTGAAGATTCTCCGTCAGCAGATCGAGCAGACCGTTTTTTGATGCGAATTTCTTGCCGTTGAGGGTCAGGGTGAGACCGGTGTTGAGATACGAGTAATTGCGAAGCATCTGCTCGACGATCTGATGGTCGAGCGAGTAGGGGCCGAAGACAGAGTCATCGGCTTCGAAACTGATCAGGGTGCCTTCTTTTTCCTTGGATGCCCTCGCCTGTTTCATTTCGGCGACGACCATGCCTTTGGAGAATTCGATGGACCTGGTTTTGCCTTCGCGAAAAGCCTGAATCTCAAAGAAGGAGGACAAAGCATTGACCGCCTTGATGCCGACTCCGTTCAGGCCAACGGATTTTTTGAATGCTTCCGAGTCGTATTTGGCCCCCGTATTGATCTTGGCGGCGCAGTCCATGAGTTTCCCCAAGGGAATGCCGCGACCATAGTCTCGCACCGTGATGAAACGTTCCTCGATGGTGATGTCGATGGCCTTGCCATATCCCATGATGAATTCGTCGATCGAGTTGTCGATGACCTCCTTCAGAAGGACGTAGAGACCGTCTTCGGGAGCCGCTCCATCACCAAGCTTGCCAATGTACATGCCCGGGCGGAGTCGGATGTGCTCGCGCCAATCGAGGGTCTTGATGTCCTTTTCGGAATACGCGGATGCCATGACAAGTATTACAGGGTTGAGAATATTTAAGTTTCCCTAGAAATTTCAAGCTTAATCGCAAAAAGCCGTCAGATATCTCCCCGTAACGCCTCCCTGGCGGTTCGGAGTTCAACGACGGCAAGCGTCGACGCCAGCCTCGATGAGTGCGAGGGCTTTGTCGTAGCTGCAACCCTTCAAAAAATGTTCCAACCGACCGGAGATTCTTCCTGTGAGATGTTCGTGGGCGGCGAAAATGTCCGTTCCAACCTGCTGCAGCCGTTGAAAATGGGCCTCTGGTGCCGCAGCGCGGGAAGTGCTATCCGCGATCACTTGGAGCCGGCAGCGCAGCAGGCTGGCGAGGGTTTCAAGCTCTGTCGGCAGCGCGGGATCGTCTTCGGGAATGGCTGGAGAGGTCGGCATCTGGCCAAACGAATGCCACATTTCCCCATTAATTCCAGTGACTCATGAGACGTTGGAGGGTTCCCTGCTCTGGGATGCGGGAAAACAGAGCGCGACAACGAAGGTCACGGTCGTGCCGAAAAAGATCCGCCAAGGAAATTCAATGACCGGCATCCAATGGGGGCGTCCCAAGCCGGAAGCCCCAAAAAGTCGGGCCACGTCCAAGTCGAGCCCGCTCAAATAGGCCACGACGAGGAAGCCCAGAACCATGGCCACCACATTCCCCTTGTCACTGCCTCGATTCTTGGTGAAAAGCCCCACCATAAAAATGCCGAGCAGAGATCCGTATGTGTAGCCGAAGATTCCAAGAATGATCGGGAGGATGCGCAGTTTGGGATGGTGGAGCACCACCCAGGCGGTGGAAAGGGCCACCAGAATGAGGAGGGTGGCAAACAGGATGGTCCCGAACCTGAGAACCCGGACCTTCCCTTGGTCGGTTGTGGGCTCCCCGAACCACCGGAAATGAAAATCTCTGACATAGCTGGTGGCGAGTGAGTTGAGGGCGGTGCTGAGCGATCCCATGGTGGTGGCCAGGACTCCGGCGAGCACCAGTCCGCGCAAACCAGGCGGCATTTGGGTCAGAATAAAGTGGGGAAAGACTTTGTTTGACGAGATCACGCCGGCCTCATTGGTCGGAAGCAGGGTGTCCGGATTTTGCTGATAGTAGACGTAGAGCAGTATCCCGATGCCCAGCACCACAAAAGTGATGGGGATGTCGGCCACGCCGGAAAGGATGGTTGCCAGGGCACTTTGGTTTTTGTTTCTGGCTGTGAGCATGCGTTGCACCATGTCCTGATCGGTCCCGTGAGTTGCCAGCGTGACGAAGGTGGAACCTATGAAGGCGGCCCACACGGTGTATTCCTGCTCGAGCACCGATTTCACATTGACCCAAAAACCGGCGCCATCTTTGGTCCCCCAATCCCAGACAAGCAGGTCTTTCTCCCCAGTGAGCATGGTTTTGGCTCCCTCCCAACCTCCGGGGATATGACTGAGCAGAAAAAGGAGTGAAAAACCAAGCGCGCATACCAGCACGCCGATCTGGAGCACATCGGTCCAGATGACCGCGCGAATGCCGCCGATGGCGGTGTAGACTGTGGTCGCCAAGGTCACGAACAGGAGCGCCCCCGCCGTCAGTAGAAACTCCTCCATCGTCGTCAGGTTGCGGCTGGGATTGGCGAGATTCCATAGCAGAACGAGAATGATGGTCGGAACCCAAAGTCGGGTTCCGCTGGCAAGGACCCGTGTCACGAGGAAAACAGCTGAGGAAGCGCGGCGGGTCACTGGGCCGAACCTCTGGCCGAGGAACTCATAAATACTGACGACCCCATGGCGGTAATAGGCCGGGATGAAGACTGCGCTCACGATAATACGGGCCAGAAGGTAGCCAACGATCAACTGCACATAGGTGAAATTCCTCAAGGCATAGCCTTCGCCGGGCGCCCCGAAGAAGGTTCCGGCACTGATCTCGGCGGCCAAAATGGAAGCCAAAACGGCCCACCAGGCGATTTCCCGGTTTCCCAGGGCAAAGCCTTCCATGCTGGCGCTTTTGGAGCGCTGGGAGAGGCCAATCCAGAGGATGATGCCGAAATAGGCAACCAGAACAAGGATGTCGAGAGCAATGGTCATGCGCTGGCATTCTCGACCCCATTGGTCCCCGCGCCAAGAAGAAAAGGGGCGCTCCACCCCGCTGGTGGATTGAGGTCCATCGGTCTGTGGTGATTTGGTGTTTCCTCGATGAAACGCGGCTTAGTATCTGGCAAAAACGGGAGATGGTCCAATTTTGCCATCCCAAAAGGCGGAATTTCCTTTGCTGGGGGCACCTCAGGGGTTCCGCAGTGCCCTGCCAGATGGGGTAACCTGGAGGTTTTGAGTCCTTTGGAAAGGTGCTGAAATGATGTATTTTTAGAATTGTAACCAATTAAAAAACAATATAATACGAGGCAATACTCGAATGCTGGACTGCAAAAATTTTGTGGCGCGGGTCGATGTTTTGATTGAATTGTCCCAATGTCGAAAATGTCCTATTGTGATAATTTCGACAATTTCAGTCCGTTCCATTCTATCCTCAAATTGGTGGTTTGGTTCGCTGATTTTACCCAATTTTTTTTCAAAATATGGTTGTCGAAAGTCGGGGCTGAGACTAAAACAAGAGAACCAAATCGAAATCAGCAGGGCACCCTGAACTGCTGATTTCCGTCAGGTCCTGCCGCACCCCCGAACAGGATCAAAGCGATGGAGCAGAATTTTGAGGACGTTTGCCCCTTAAATGTCTACCCAAAAATGCTCTTCTGTCGTCTGGCGATCTTTGGTTGGCCCTGTTTTTCTTTTTTCCGTTCCAGCTTTTTCGTCACGATGCACTCTGAATCCGTAGGACCTGACTTCTCTGAATCCGCCTTTATCTATGATCAGTATGACGCATCCCATCCGCTATCATCCAAGCTTCTCAAAAGCACCTGGAAGTCTGTTTCGCGCGGCCTGATTGCCCGCATTGGAGAGCTACCTTTCGACCGTTGGTTTCGGCCGCTGAATCTGGCCGGACTGGGGCCCAGCGGAGCCTTGATCGACGCGCCCAATTCCATCTACCAACTTTGGATTGAAGAGAACTTCCGGGGTGAATTGGTGGAAAGTTTCAATGATGTCGTCACCAATTGGGGCGGGGTGGTCCGTTTCACTTTTGGAGCCAAGCGGGAGGTTTCTGACGATGATTCTGTCGGCGCTGGTCTGGCTGAGGAGCCGGAAGAGGTCGTGGAGACGGTGAAAAAGGTGGAATTGAAGCCTTCCAAGGATCCGTATGCCTCTCCTGCCAGGGATAAATCTTCCCGGATTGCCGCTTCCGGGCTTTCGGATCGTTACCGCTTTGACAATTTGGTCGTTGGAGAGCACATCCGGGTTGCCTTTTCTGCGGCCACCGCGGTTGCCGAGCGTCCCGGACGTTCCTACCACCCGCTGCTGGTGTATGCTCCCTCTGGATTGGGCAAAACCCACCTTCTTCATGCCATCGGCTGGGAAGTGCTCCGCCTTCGTCCCAAATTCAAGGTGACGTATGTTTCAGGTGAGGAGTTTACCAATGATTTCATTGAAGCGCTGAAGGCGAACCAGCTGGTGCCTTTCCGGAAGCGCTACCGGGAATCGGATGTGCTGTTGATCGATGATGTGCAGTTCATTGCCAACAAGGACAGTACACAGGAGGAGTTTTTTCACACCTTCAACGCTTTGACCGACCGCTGTCGCCAGGTCGTATTGACCAGCGACGTTCCTCCCGGCGAAATCCGGGGCTTGCAGGAGCGGTTGGTGACCCGTTTCCAGTGGGGGCTCACCGTCGCGGTGGTGTCTCCGGGAATGGAAACCCGCATCGCCATCTTGCGCCGCAAGCGCGAGGAGTGGGAGCTCGATGTCTCGGATGAGCAGATTGAATTGATCGCTTCCAACATTGAATCGAATGTCAGGTTGTTGGAAGGGGCCATCCGTCATGTGGCGGTGCTCAACACGATGTTCCGCGAGGAGCCCTCCAAAATGAGTCTCGAAGAAATTGAGAGAGAAATGGTGGCCTTTCGTCGAGATCAGGAAGGCGCGGACGTCTCGGTGGACTTGATTCAATCGGGAGTTGCCGCTCATTTCAACCTCCAGATCGAGGACCTGTATGGGAAAAGCCGCCTCGCCCGCATTTCCAACGCCCGTCAAGTGGCCATGTTCCTTACCAGGGAACTGACGGATCTTTCACTCAAAGAAATTGGTTCCTGTTTTGGCGGTCGTGACCATGGGACCGTGCTGCATGCCCTAAAGACGGTGGTAAAAAAGAAAGAAATGCCCGATTTCAGGCAGACTCTTGAAAGCATCAGGCGTGACCTGTCCCGGACCAAAGGCCGGCAGGACGGGGGGCGGCAAACGCACCATCTCCCGAGAAGGTAGGCGTGACAACCCCTTCGCCTGGCCGTTCGCGGCCTGATGGACCGGGCGGGAGCGACACGATTTCGTTCCCGGGATGGTTGGACGCAATGGGGCGAGTCCAATGGACCGGTTCGGAAGGGGCGCCGGATCTGGATTCCTCGGGGCGCGTGATGTCCTTTATTTTGCGATAGACAGCAGAAAAAATTACGTCCACTATTCACGCGACTCCCTGCTGCTTGGAATTCTGGATTTTTCAGGCCCGGTGGAGGTATTGTGATTGCCATGAAATTTCAAATCGACCGGGACGCGTTTCTCGCGGGTTTGCAGCAAGTTCAGCATGTGGTCAGCACCCGCACCACTCTGCCGATCCTTTCCAATGTGCTGATCCAAGCGACGGATGGGATGCTGCGCCTGACAACGACCGATCTTGATGTCGGGGTGAGTGTCAGTGTTAAAGCCAACGTGGAGGAAGATGGGTCCACGACCCTGCCGGCCCGGCGCCTCGTTACCATCATCCGGGAGTTACCCAGCACCGAGATCCAAATTGACATCGACGCGGACAATGCCGCCTCGATCCGGTGCGGTCCCAGTTTCTTCAAAATCCTCGGACTCAATTCCGAAGAATTCCCCCCGCCGCCAGATTTGGAAGGAGCCCGGGAATTCACCATCCCCCAGAAGCTGCTCAAAGACAGCCTCAAGAAAACCTCGTATGCCATCTCCACCGATGAGACGCGTTATGTGCTCAACGGGATCAACTGCAGCTTCAAGAACAACACCCTGATCATGGTGGCGACGGACGGTCGCCGTCTT
>JADZAX010000616.1 GCA_020852405.1 Verrucomicrobiales bacterium | reverse complement strand
GCCATTGGCGTGGATGCGCCTACCTGAACGGCCCATTTTGAGGTAACCTCAGGAGGGAGGTTCTGACCACTCCCGGAGACACCATGACCCGATCCGCGCTTCTGTTCCTCATTGCCGCTGCTTTTGCCGTGACGTCCTCCACCTCGGGCCTCCATGCCGCGGTGCCGAAGCCGGTCGATTTCAACCGCGATGTCCAGCCCATCCTGTCGGACAAGTGCTTCCATTGCCACGGCCCCGACGAAAAAACCCGCGAGGCCAAGCTGCGGCTCGACAATTTTGCCGGTGCCACCGCCGATCACGATGGCACACGCGCCATTTCTCCGGGCAAACCGGAGGAAAGCGAAATCCACCACCGCATCCATTCCACCGACAAAGAGGAGGTCATGCCTCCCCCCAAGGCCCACAAAACCCTCACCGATGCCGAAAAGGACATCCTCGACCGTTGGATCGCTTCCGGTGGCGAATACCAGCAGCATTGGGCCTATGTCCCACCGGTCAAAATTCCCGTTCCCGCCGGGGTCAATCCGGTCGACCATCTGGTGCGGCAGCGTCTGGCCACCCTGAACCTGAAACCATCCCCGGAAGCGGACCGGGTCACCCTGATCCGGCGGCTTTCCTTTGACCTCCTCGGTCTTCCCCCGACACCGGCGGAAGTGGACGCCTTCGTCAAGGACACGGCCCCCGATGCCTGGAACCGCCTCGTCGCAAGAATGCTCGCGTCACAACATTATGGGGAGCGCATGGCCATCGGCTGGCTCGACGTGGTGCGCTTCGCCGACACCATCGGCTACCACAGCGACAATCCCCGCAACATCTGGCCTTACCGGGATTATGTGATCCGGGCGTTCAACACCAACAAGCCCTACGACCGTTTCACCATTGAACAGCTGGCGGGTGATCTGGTGGAAAATCCCTCCCTCGAGACGAGGGTCGGTTCGGCATTCAACCGGCTGCTCCTCACCACCGAAGAAGGCGGGGCCCAGGCCAAGGACTACGAGGCCCGCTATGTCACCGACCGGGTCCGCGCCGTCGGCACAGTCTGGCTGGGGTCGACGATCGGTTGCTGCCAGTGCCACGACCACAAGTATGATCCTCTCACCTCGAAGGATTTCTACAGCCTGGGGGCCTTCTTTGCTGACATCCAGGAGCCCATCATTGGAAAAAGAGAACCCGGTCTTTCCGTCCCCGACGAGACCCAATCCAAAGAACTGGAGCGGCTCGGATCGGTTCGCACGGCCCTGCAGACAGAGTATGACGGCCCCCGCCGAAGTGTGGAGGCGGCCTTCATGCTGTGGGAAAATGAAGCCCTGAAACAGGTGTCCACCAACCAATGGACCTTCCTGCGCCCGGCAAAAGCCGAATCACTCGGCAAAGCCAAACTCACGGTGCAGGCGGACGAATCGGTGCTGGCCAGTGGGGGCAAACCTGACAAGGACATCTATCGTCTGGAAGCCCACGGCAGCGGCCAAACGGTCGCAGGTCTCCGCATTGAGGCCCTGCCCGACAGCTCCCTGCCCGCGGAGGGGACGGGCCGGGCCAGCAATGGCAATTTTGTCCTCTCTGAGGTGGTCGTCCAGATCAAACGGGCCGGAGGAGCCACAGAAACCCTTCCTTTGGCGGGAGCGATCGCCAGCTTTGAGCAAGGCGGATTTACCGCCGCCAGCGCCATCGATGGTGACAAAGCGAACGGTGAAATCGGCTGGGCGGTGCTGCCCCAAGTGAATCAACCGCAACAGCTCGTCGTCGCCCTTGCGGCGCCACTCTCCGTGGCCAAGGGCGATACGCTGCTGCTGGAACTCCGGCAAAACCACGGCAAAGGGAGCCACACGCTGGGTCGGTTCCGGATTTCCACCACGGCCGATCAGGCGGCAGCCAAAAGGGTGGATCCCCTCCCCTTCCCCAAGGAAATCACCGATATTCTGAAAACCCCGGCGGACAAACAGAACCCCGCCCAACGGTCCCAGTTGGCCGCTTACCACAAATCCATCGTTCCCGAACTTGCCGAACTCCGGCAAAACCTGACCGCGGCGGACAAAGCCTGGAAGGACTATGAGGAGGCTCTGCCCAAATGCCTGGTCTCCGTCTCCCTGCCGACGCCCCGTGTGGTCCGCATTCTGCCACGGGGCAATTTCCTTGACGAATCCGGACCCGAAATGATGCCGGCGGTGCCGGCGGTGTTGCCGCAGCCCACCATGGAAGGAAACCGCCGTCCCAACCGGCTCGACCTCGCCCGATGGATCATGAACCGGGAGAACCCGCTGACCGCCCGGGTCTTTGTGAACCGTCTCTGGAAACAGTTTTTCGGAACAGGCCTTTCCAAGGTGCTCGATGATTTGGGAGCCCAAGGGGAACCTCCGGTCAATCCGGCCCTGCTCGACTGGTTGGCCGTGGAGTTTGCGGACAACGGATGGAATGTCAAAGAGCTTGTCCGCCTCATCGTGAGCAGTGAGACCTACCGCCAAAGTAGTGTCGCCGAACCGGCGGCCCTGCAGGCGGATCCCTACAACCGGGAGCTGGCCCGGCAGAGCCGCTGGCGTCTCGATGCCGAACTGGTGCGGGACAATGCCCTGGCCACTTCCAAGCTCCTCGTGCCCACCATCGGCGGGCCCAGTGTCAAACCCTACCAGCCGGAAGGCTATTGGGAGAACCTCAATTTCCCGACCCGCATCTACCAGAATGACAGCGGAGCGAGCCAGTACCGGCGCGGTCTCTACACTTGGTGGCAGCGCAGTTTCCTCCATCCCAGCATGGTGGCGTTCGATGCCCCGAGCCGGGAGGAATGCACCGCCGAAAGGAACCGCTCCAATATTCCCCAACAGGCGCTGGTCCTGCTCAACGATCCCACCTACGTCGAAGCGGCCCGGGCATTGGCCGCTCGCATTTTGGCGGAATGCCAGGGCTCCATCGACCAGCGGGTCATCTGGGCCTGGAGGGAGGTGCTTTCCCGCAATCCCACGCAGGAGGAACAAAGCACTCTCAAAGCCCTTTTTGAGAAGCACCTGGCCGAATACCTCAAAGACCCTGAAGCCGCCCAAGCCCTGCTCAAAACCGGCTTGGCAACGGCATCATCGGACCAGCCGGCTCCGGAGCTGGCCGCCTGGACCAGCGTGGCCCGGGTGGTCCTGAACCTTCACGAAACCATCACCCGGAGTTGAGTTGAAACCGGCCATAAGCATGGAAGTCGCGACCCGCCGGGCCTTTTTGGGCCGCTGCGGCGTGGGCTTCGGAGCGGCCGCCCTGACCAGCCTGCTCGCCCGGGAACCAGCTGCCGCCACCGGCTCCGGATCGAATGGACTCACCGGTTTCCCCCAGCTGCCGGTCCGCGCCAAGTGCGTCATTTATCTCTACATGTCCGGAGGGCCCTCCCATCTGGAGACGTTCGACCCCAAGCCGAAATTGGCCCGGTTGCACGGGCAGCCCATGCCCGACTCATTCACCCGGGGCCAGCAAATCGCCCAGCTGCAAGGGCAAAGCCTGGCCTGTTTCGCTCCGCAATTT
>JADZAX010000615.1 GCA_020852405.1 Verrucomicrobiales bacterium | reverse complement strand
TTCGTCGCGGGTGGATCGGCTCATGGTTTTTGCCATTTGCCACGGTGTCCTCGGTTATGAGGCAATGGGCCTCAACCGACTTTTCAGGAATCTCCCCTTCGGCGTCTTTATTTATGAGGCAACGCGCGCTCAGGAGGCTGGCGGGAATTCCGTTGACACTGAAAGCGCCTCCCCGATAGAATCCCCTCCCTCAGAGCATTCGTTTCTTTCCAAGCTCCCAAATTTTATGAATGGCTCCTTTTTCTGCCGGTTCAGCGCACTGATGATCTGCCTCCTGAGCGTGGCTTGCGTGCAAAACTCCACGGTGGTCCGGGTCCGCAAAGATGGGAAGGGAGAGGTATTTGTCCGTTATGGCTTTTCACCACAACTGGTGACCATGATGAAAACCGGGGCCATGCCGGGCGGCGTGGGCGGTCAGGCCGGAGGGAAGGCCCTGGACCCGACCGCGCCCGATGAGGCCATGCTGCGCGCGCAGGCAGCGGCCATGGGGGAGGGGGTTCGGTTTCTCGGTGCCCAGAAAGAAACCACCAAAGCAGGTTGGGAAGGGTTTGTCGCAGTTTACGGTTTCGATGACATCAACACGCTTCAAGTAAAACCCGGTGACAGCAACCAGATCAACCAAGTCATGGGTCAGGAAACCGAAGGGGCGGACACCCGGTCCCCCCTGACATTCTCCCTTGCCGATGGCACGCTGAAAATTCACAGTCCTGCCGAGATCAACGATCCGGAGGCCATTGCCAAAGAAATGGCCCAAGGCCAGGGAGGGGAAGAAAAAATGAACCCGGATCAACTGGACGCGGCCCTGCCGATGATGGCCTCCATGATGGCCGGTCTGCGGATGGGGGTGTTTGTCAGGATCGATGGGGAAATCGCTGAAACCAATGCTTCCCATGTCAGCGGAATGTTGCTCACGATTTCTGACGCCGACATTGGGGAAATGATCAAAGACCCCGCTTTCATCAAAGTCATGAAGACCTCCATGGGGTCAGAAAAACCGGATCCGGCAGAAGTGCAAAAGATGATGGCCGACCTTCAGGCCGCCAATGGCTTCAAGATTGAGACCAAGCCGGAAGTGTCGGTGCGTTTCAAGTAAGTCCGGCCGCCCATCGGGCGGCGGCGGCTTCCAGCCACTCTTCGGCGCGGGCCACGCATTCCGTCATTGCCGAGTGGGGCGGAGAAATGGCGATCACTTCCTCAAAAATCCGGCCCAAAGAATCCCGGGCCTCATCCCCGATGGCTCCGGCAAAAGCGACGACTCTTTTCCCGTGCTGGTGGGCCATGTCGGCCACTCCCGCAGGACCTTTTCCTTGGAGGGTTTGCGCATCCAAACGCCCTTCGCCCGTGATCACCATTTCGGTTTCCTGAATCGCCTGCGCCAGTCCGGTGGCTTCGGCGACCAGATCAAAACCTGACCGCAAGGTCGCTCCGAGAAAGACCAGACTTCCAAATCCAAGTCCCCCGGCCGCCCCGGCTCCTTGGCGGGAAGCGAGGTCCGCCCCCCTCGGCCCCAGCAATGCCGCAAGGTGTTCAAGACGGGCTTCCTGAATTTCCAGCTGGGAGGGGGCGACGCCTTTTTGCGGGCCAAACATCCGGGTGGCTCCCAACGGACCGAGGAGTGGGGAAGAAACATCACAGGCCACCTCGACCGGCGGCAGGGCCAGACGACCACTCATGTCCACATGGGTGACGAACGGGAGTCCCTCTGGCACTGATTGGGTTGCGGAGTTGTCACTCCTGAAAAAAGCCACTCCGAGGGCGGCTGCCATTCCCGTGCCTCCGTCATTGGTGGCGCTGCCACCCAGACCGAGGAGAATTTTGCGGGCTCCTCCAACTTCCACCGCGTGGCGGATCAGATCACCCGTGCCCGCAGTGCTGGCACGCCAGGGATCACGCTCATCCTCTGACAACCTCCAGAGCCCCGAAGCTTCCGCCATCTCGATGACCGCAGTGCCCTCTGGGAGTCTCCCATACCGCGCGGGAACCTCCCGACCAAGCGGATCCCTCGCGGTAGTGAGGACCTCCATGCCCCCGCAGGCTTCGCTGAGAATCCGGGTCAGTCCTTCCCCTCCGTCCGCGATCGGCAGGATGCGGACATGCCTTTGCCCGGCTTGCGCCAGGCCCCGTTCAATGGCCGCACCCGCTTGGCTGGCGGTTAACGATCCTTTGAATTTGTCGCAGGCGATCAGAAAACGCATTCTGCCCTGCCTTTAGCCCGGAATACCCCGGAATGCGACGGGATTTTCCGTGGTCCGGCTCCCCTGTCTGCGTCCACAATTTGCCTTGATCCGGAGCACTGTTTTCCCTGACAATGGGAGGCATGAATCCATTCGTTATTGCTCACAGCCGCCGTCGTTTTCTTCAGGTCGTATCGGGCGGTGCCCTCGCGAGCAGCCTTGGCAGACTTCCCGCGGTGGAGCCCGCGGCGGGAAACTGGATCGATGCTCACGTTCACGTCTGGACACCTGACACCAAGCAGTATCCGCTGGCCCCGGATTACACCGTTGCTGACATGCTGCCCCCGAGCTTCACTCCGGGGGAGTTGTTCGCGCATTGCAGGCCTCAGGGGGTGTCTCGCATTGTGTTGATTCAGATGAGCTTCTACCAGTATGACAATCGTTTCATGCTGGACATGATGAAGGAACACCCTGGCGTTTTCAGTGGAGTCGGCATCGTGGACGAAAATGCTCCCGACCTCTCGGGTCGGCTCAAAGCCCTCGCAGAGGCGGGGGTTCGAGGGCTGCGCATCACGCCGGGCAAAACCCCGATCGTGGAGTGGCTGGGCTCTGCCGGTATGAAAGCCCTCTGGTCGGTTGCTGCCGACCATGGACTGGCAGTGTGTCCCCTGATCAATCCCGAGGCGTTGCCCCTGATCCGGGCCAAGTGTGAGGCCTTTCCCAAAACTAGGGTCGTCATCGACCACTTCGCCCGTATCGGAATGGCCGGTCCAGTCGATCCAGCGCAGCTCGATCTTCTCTGCGGGCTGGCGGAATTCCCCACCGTGCATGTCAAAACCTCCGCTTTTTATGCCTTGGGGGCGAAAAAAGCGCCTTACACCGATCTCGGCCCCATGATCCAGCGCTTGGTCGGAGCCTACGGGGCGGAGCGCCTGATGTGGGCTTCGGACTGTCCCTACCAGGTGCAGGAAGGGCACAACTATGCCGATTCCATCGCTCTGGTCCGGGATCGGTTGGATTTCCTGACCATGGACCAAAAGGAGTGGATGCTGCGCAAAACAGCGGAGAAAGTGTTTTTCCAAGCCTGACCGGAGGTGGGGTGGCTGCAGGCCAATACAAATCTGGTGCCTCTTTATAATGGCGTTTTTTTTCATTTCGGGTGAAAAATTCAGCTGAAATCGAACGTTTGGAGAATGGATTCCGTCAAACCTTCCGACGGTAATCTCCCGTTCCCCCCCAATACCGACCTCACACCCAAACAGACATGGAAATCCTCGACCAACTGGCCATCGCGCTTGGCTTTGCGACCCTCGCGGGTCTGAACCTCTATCTCACGGTGTTCATCACTGGCATTGCCATCAATGCGGGGTGGATTACCCTTTCCTCACAATACGAGCAACTTGAAGTCCTCGGCTCTGAGTATGTCATCATTGCGGCCGGCATTTTTGCCGCCGCAGAGTTCTTTGCGGACAAAATCCCCTGGGTTGATTCCGCTTGGGATTCCATTCACACCATCATCCGACCGATCGGGGGCGGACTCCTTGCGATGAAAACACTCGGCACGGCCGACCCTGGTTTCGATGTCATCGTGGGCATGCTGGCTGGCGGAGCCACCTTTGTGACCCACGGACTCAAAGCCGGGACACGCTTGGTCGTCAATGCCTCCCCGGAACCGTTCTCGAACATGGCGGTCAGTACCGTGGAGAATGTGATGGTGGTGGGAGGATTGGGGCTGATGAGTTGGTCGCCCAAAATAGCCGGGTTGTTTTTCCTTGGCACGCTGTGCCTCTCACTCTGGCTCGCACCCAAAATGTGGCGCCGTTCCCGCGGATTTCTCTCCCTGTTGGTGCGCAAACTGGGCTCCCCGTTTGCCCGGGAAGAGGAACCCCGGCTCTACAACTCTCTCGGGGCGGATGCTGCCCAAGCGTTGACGGCCACTTTGGGAAGCCGCCCCGATGTGCTCTGGACCGCCCAGTGCCTGACCGGTCGGGTCAAAGGTTTTGGCGGTCTCAAAACCTGGCAGAAAGTCCAGATTGTGGCGCTCGGTGGAGACACCCCCGGAGTCCATGTGGTATGGCGCAACTGGGGCACCAAGCATCTCGCTCTTGACCTGCGATCCATGGAAATCGGGCAGGAACCCCGCTTCCTCAGCGAAGATGTGGTGATCTTTGATCTTTCCGGGAGCCGTCGTCTCGTGCTGCGCTTTCCCGCCACCCAACGGCGTCTCGCTGAACGGGTTGCTGAAGGTCTCATGCAGGGACGCCGCGCCCGGCCCATCCTGCGGACTGCCCAACCGGTCAGCGAAGACCCCAGCGAGATCACCGTCGGCACCTGATCACTCTGCCCCTTTCTGGATGCAAGTGAGGCCGGATTCGGCAGAAAACCATCCCATCGCCCAGGGTTTCGTTTCCGCCACTCTGCCCCTTTGCCATGACCCCCGTTCGAAAATTGTCGAACGGGGGTCATTTATTGGATTCAGGCTTCGGGCATTCGCGGGTGCCGTGATTGTGCCGTTGCGAAACAGGGGCATTCCGGGACATTCTCTTCTTGGGCATGAGCGCTTTCCGCCGATATCACTTCCTTTTCCTCCTCCTCTGGCTGGCCTCAAGTTCAGGTTGGGTCTTTGCGGCACCTGACGGGGTCAGTTTCTCCCGCGATATCCAGCCGTTGCTGGCTCAGAAATGTCTGGAATGTCACGGCCCGGACAAGCAAAAAGGTGGGCTCCGTCTCGACATCAGGGAAGATGCGACCAAAGCCCTCGAGTCCGGAGAGCGTGCCATCTCTCCGCGCCGGCCCGATGCCAGTGAACTGCTGCGCCGTGTTCTTTCTGACGATCCTGACCTGAAAATGCCCCCCAAAGGGGATCGGCTGACCTTTGCTGCCGCGGACAACTTCCGTGCCTGGATCCAGGAGGGCGCGCCTTATTCGCAGCATTGGGCCTATGCTCCTCTTTTGCGGGCGCCGATCCCTGTCGTCAAAGATTCCGCATGGGGACACAATCCGATCGATCGCTTCGTGCTCGCCCGTTTGGAGCAGGAGGGCATCGTGCCATCTCCCGAAGCGGAACGTCCCATCCTGATCAAGCGACTTTATTACGATCTGATTGGGCTCCCTCCGACTCCGGCTCAGGTCGCTGCCTTTGTTGCCGATACGGCACCCGATGCCTATGAAAAGGTCATCGATGAATTGCTTCGTTCACGGCATTTTGGGGAACGCTGGGGGCGTCACTGGCTCGACATGGCCCGCTATGCGGACTCCGACGGGTATGAGAAGGACCGTCCCCGTCCCGATGCCTGGCATTACCGCGACTGGGTCATTGAGGCGGTCAATGCGGACATGCCCTTCGACCACTTCACCCGCGAACAGCTCGCCGGGGATCTGCTGCCCGGAGCAGCCCCGGGCCAGCGTCTCGCGACCGCCTTTCACCGCCAGACCCTCACTAACACGGAGGGAGGCACCGACCAAGAGCAGTTCCGCAACGAAGCGGTGTTCGACCGGGTGGAGACAACCAGTGCGGTCTGGTTGGGACTCACCGTGGGATGTGCCCGTTGCCACAGCCACAAATACGATGCCATCACGCAGCGGGAATATTATCAGCTCTTCGATTTTTACAACAATGGCGACGAAACCACCTACCGGCTGCCCCCGGCTCCCGAGGCTGTGGCGGCTTATGAGAAAGCGAAAACCTCGCACGAGGAAAAAGCCGCCGCTTTGAAGCGGAAGATGGAAGCTGCCATGTTGGAAGCGGAGTCGGCCCAGTCCGCTTGGGAAAACATCCAGCGCCAGGCGGAGCCGCAGAGCGCCGCGGCCTGGCACGACCTGCGCCTGGTCTCGGCCACGGCCAGTGTCTCCGGCGTGACCCTGACACCGGAAAAAGACGGGAGTCTGCTCGCAGGCGGGGAAAACCCGGAGGGACCAGTCGACTACTTGTTGGAGTTTGAGGCGGAGGTGCCGAAACCGCTGACCGGACTGAGGATCGAGGCCATCACCGATCCCCGCCTTCCAGGCGGCGGGCCGGGTCGCATGGAGGGGGGAAATTTTGTCCTCAGCGAGCTCTCCGCGACCCTCGCTGGAAAGCCGGTCGCGTTGGCTTCGGCCACAGCGGATTTTTCCCAAAAAGGGTGGGATGTCGGCACGGCTTTCGACGGCGATCTCAAGACCGGGTGGGGTATTTCCCCGCAACGCGGGAAATCCCATCACGCCGATTTTCGGTTCACGAATTCGGTTTCGGCAATCTCTCCCACCCGGATCTCGGTCACACTCCGCCAAAATTACGGGCAACAACATACGTTGGGTCGGTTGCGCGTGCAGGGCATCACCGGTGATCCAAGCGCTCTTCCCCCTCCCGCCGAGATATTGGTCATCCTCGCGCTGCCACCGGAGGCCAGGAATCCCGGACAACAGAAGCAGCTCAGGGAGTATTTCCAAAAGAAGGTGCATCAGCCGACCATGGCGCTCGCGGATCAACTGGACCAGTTGGCCAAGGCCGCCCCGAAACCGCCCGGCGAGGAAGTCCGGGTCCTCGTGCAAAGGGCCGCGGAACCCCGTCTGACCCGGATTCTCGACCGTGGCGATTTTCTCACGCCCAAGGAGGAAGTCCATCCCGGCGGCCTGTCTACCTTGGCCCCGGTGACTTTCCGGCAGGACGGCCGCGCTGACCGGCTGGATCTGGCAAACTGGCTCATGGACGAGCGCAATCCCCTGACCCCGCGCGTTCTCGTCAACCAGATCTGGGCCCATCTCTTCGGCGAGGGCATTGTGCGCACCATCAATGATTTCGGCGTGCGCGGTGACCCACCCACGCACCCCGAACTGCTCGACTGGCTCGCGGCTGAATACCGGCGTCAGGGGTGGAGCCGGAAAGCTCTTCTGCGGCTCATTCTCCAGTCTGCCACCTACCGCCAATCTTCACGGCACCGTCCTGAATTGAACGAAACCGATCCAACGAACCGGTTCCTGGCTCGACAAAACCGTCTGCGGGTTCAGGCGGAGATCGTCCGGGATATCGGGCTTTCCCTTTCCGGGCTGCTTTCGGACAAAGTGGGCGGCCCCAGCGTGTTCCCTCCGATGCCCGCCGAAGTGGCCGCGCTGAGTTACGCGGGGAATTTCAAATGGGACAACAGCACGGGCGCGGACCGCTACCGCCGCGGTCTCTACACCTTTTTCAAGCGAACCTCCCCACATCCGAATCTGATGACCTTTGACTGTCCGGACTCGAACACCACGACCATCTCCCGGCAAACTTCCAACACTCCGCTGCAGGCGCTGACCCTGCTCAACAACGAAACCTTCGCCGAAGCGTCCCAGGCACTCGCGGTTCGAGCGCTTGGCTGGGAGGTGGGCGAGGATGCCTCCCGCATCACACTGTTGCTGAGGCATTGTGTGGCCAGGGAACCGGCTTCCGCCGAAACGTCGTTGTTTCTTGATTTGCTGCGGCGTTCCAGAGCCTATTATGACGGACACGTCGAGGAGGCGTCCGCCCTCACCGCCCGGCACCGGGCCCCAAACCGCCCCGTTTCCGAAAGCGCGGCCTGGACTGCGGTGGCCCGCATCGCCTTGAATCTCGATGAAGTCATCACCCGGGACTGATACCAGCCATGAAACTGCCCGCCGATTTTCTCCGCCAGGACCTCCATGCCACCCGCCGTTCCTTTCTCAACACGGCGGCCAGCGGACTGGGAGGGTTGGCTCTCGGCAGTCTGCTGAGCCAGGAGGGCCTGCTCGCAGCCCCCGCCGCCGGGACCGATCCCCTGCTCCCACGACAGCCGCATTTCCCCGCCAAGGCGAAGAACTGCATTTTCATCTTCATGGCGGGCGCGCCTTCGCATCTCGATCTCTTCGATCCCAAGCCGAAGTTGAATGAACTGCATGGACAGTCCCTGCCTGAATCGATGACCAAGAATGTCCGGTTCGCTTTCATCAAGAAAGAAACCGCGAAGCTCCTGGGAACGAAGCGCATTTTTAAAAAGTACGGTCAGTGCGGTATGGACTTTTCCGACCTGCTGCCGCACCTCGCCACTCGGGCGGATGACCTCCTCATGGTCCGTTCGCTGCACAGTGACCAGTTCAACCATCATCCCGGCCAATCGCTCATGCAATGCGGGCGCGGCTCCTTCGGTCTCCCGACGATGGGCAGTTGGCTGACCTATGGCCTTGGTTCAGAATCCCGGAATCTGCCGGGCTATGTCGTGCTCAACAGCGGACGGGGGTCGAGCGGCGGAACGACGCTTTGGCAGTCCGGTTTTCTTCCCAGCACCTATGCAGGGGTGCTTTTCCGGGAGCAGGGCGATCCCGTGCTGAATCTGGCCAACCCTGCGGGGCTGCCGCCGGAACTCCAGCGAGCCGGGCTGGACACGCTGCGCCAGGTCAACCAGGCCCGGTATGACTTGATGCGGGATCCCGAGATCGCCAGCCGGATCGCCAGCTACGAACTGGCCTACCGGATGCAGATGGCGGCGCCGGAGTTGCTCGATCTTTCGGGCGAATCCAAAGCCACGCTGGAAGCCTACGGAGTGAACCGTGCTGATCCACCCAATGGTGGGCGTGGGAAGCAGGGCGAGACAGCACAGAGTTTTTCCCGCAACTGCCTCCTCGCCCGCCGCATGGTGGAGCGCGGGGTGCGCTTTGTGAATATCATTTATGCCTCTTGGGACCATCACAGCAACCTCGACAAGGAGTTGACCTACAACGCCACCGTGGTGGACCAACCGATTGCCGCCTTGATCAAAGATCTCAAGGAGCGCGGACTGCACGACGAAACGATGGTGGTCTGGGGCAGCGAATTCGGGCGGACCCCGCTCGGGGAAAATCGCGGCGGCAATGAGAACGCCACGGGTCGGGACCATCATCCGTTCAGTTTCACCATGCTGATGTCCGGAGGAGGCCTCAATGGAGGGCAGGTCTATGGCCAGACCGATGAGATCGGCTGGGGCATTGAAGACAAGCCTGTCCACATCAATGATCTCCAGGCCACGATGCTGCGTTGCTTCGGGCTCGATCACCTGAGGCTGACCCATCGTTTCCAAGGCCGTGATTTTCGGCTCACGGATGTCGGTGGCAAAGTGGTCGAGGATTGGCTCGCCTGATACGCTCCGCATCAGGGAAGGCAGAACTCGATCTGATCCAGCACCTGGCTCTTCAGGTCCACGCCGGGTGACAGCTCTTTGAGACGCAACCCTTCCGCCGTCAGTTCAAACACGGCCCGCTCTGTGACATAGAGCACTTCCTGGCCCCTTTCGAAGGCGGTGGGACCATGAAAACAGACCTGTTGAAGCCGCCGCACAAATTTGGCGTGACGGCCTTCGCGGACAATGGTGAGTCGACCATCCTCGCGCGCCACTTCCAGTCCGTCCGCGCGCAGGGTCAGGCAAAACACAAGGCGCCGGGCACTTTGGGCGATGTTTACAAAGCCTCCGACCCCCGCAAAGCGGTCGGCGAAACTGGTGACATTGACACTTCCTGCGGCATCCACCTCCACGGCGCCGAGGACGGCGATGTCGAGACCGCCCCCGTCGTAAAAATCAAATTGGGAAGGTTGGTCGATGATGGCCTCGGGAAAGTGGCTGCATCCGAAATTCAAGCCGGATGCCGGCACCCCACCGATCGGTCCACTCTCTACCGTCAGAGTGAACGTGCCGAGACGCCCGGTCTCCGCCGCGACCATGGCCACTCCCTCGGGGAGGCCGATCCCCAGATTGACCACATCCCCGTCGCGAATCTCTTGGAGCGCCCGTTGGGCGATGAGCTTCCGTTCCGAAAAAGGCAGCGGTGGAAGTTCGAAAGCATCGGGCCGTCGCGTGATGAAATCGCCACAAAAGGCCTCGCCAAAAGTCTGATCATGCTGGTCCCCGCCACTGACCACCACATAGTCCACCAGGATGCCGGGGACCCGCACCGCTTTGGGATCAGTAAGGGTGTCGTCGATCCTTTCCACTTGGGCGATCACGATCCCGCCATGGTTTTTCGCGGCCTGCGCGATGGGCAGAATCTCGCCGATCAGTCCCTCGTGTTCCATCGTCAGATTGCCCCTGGCATCCGCCGTGGTGGCCCGGATCAATCCCACGTGGATCGGGACCGGCTTGTAGCGCAGCCAGATTTCACCGTCCAGTTCAAGACGCTCGACCAAGGGTTCGGTGGTCCGGGCGTTGAGCCTACCCCCGTCCTGGGCGGGATCGATGAAGGTGTTCAACCCGACCCGGGTGATCAATCCGGGGCGCTTCGCTGCGGTCTCCCGGAGCAGGACGCTGAGGACTCCCTGGGGAAAATTGTAGGCCTCAATTTCGTTCGCGAGAGCGAGCGCGCCAAGCCGGGGGGCGAGATTCCAATGTCCCCCGATGACCCGTCGGAGCAGTCCCCGGTGGGCGAGGTGATTGAGTCCCCTCCCGGCCCGGTCCCCTTGTCCGGCGCAGTAGTAAAGGGTCAGATTCCGGGGGGTGCCGGTTTCCAGAAAGCGATGCTCCAGGGCGGCGGTGAGCATTTCGGGATGACCCGCCCCGACGAATCCGCCCACCGCCACCGTCGCTCCATCAGGGATCGCAGCAATGGCTTCCGCGGCGGTGACCCGGCGTGCGGCGGCCCTCATCCGCGCCAACCTCCATTGACTTCGATGGTTTGCCCGGTGACATAAGATGCCAGCGGCGAGCAGAGAAAGAGGGCCACCTGGGCGATCTCCACGACCGTTCCGAAGCGGCCCAGAGGCACATTCTGGAGCATCGCCTTGCTCACCTCCGGGGGGATGGTCGCGGACATGGCGGTGGCGATGACCCCGGGAGCGATTGCGTTGGCCCGGATCCCCCGACGGGCGACCTCGCGGCTGAGCACCCGCATCATGGCCTGGACTCCGGCTTTGGCCGCCGCATAATTGGTCTGTCCATGGAATCCCAGGATCGAAGAGATGCTGCCGAGGCTGACGATGGCCCCATCATCCCGCATGATATCGAGGGCAAATTTGCAGCAGTGAAAGACTCCCGAAAGGTTGACATCCAGCACCGCCTGCCATTCTTCGAGCGACATTTTGGCGATGGTGCGGTCACGCAGGATGGCGGCATTGTTGATCAGAAAATCCAGTCCGCCAAGAGTGTCCCGAATGCGGGTCATCATTGCCAGAACCGCCTCCGGATCAGCCACATCCGCGGCGATCACCAGGGCACTTCCTGGGCGCACTGAATTCAGTTCTTTGGCGATTGCTTCCGCGTCCTGAGCGGTGGATTCCAGCCCCGGGTGGTTCAACATCACGGTTGCCCCGGCCGCCTGGAAAGTGCGGACCATCTGGGCTCCGATGCCCTGGGAGGCGCCGGTGACAAGCGCCACTTTGCCTGAAAGATCGATGACAAGACTCATGAAAAAGGGAGGAAAGCGGGGTGGAAGGCCGTCACTATAGCAGAGGACCGGACCCGACAAGAAGCGCAAAGGCGCCCAAGCAGGTCAATGGAAATGCCAACCTCTGGCGCGGAAGGTGCCAGACTGACGGCCTCACGTCATCGGATTTTTGCCGTCGAACGCGGTCATTGGCGGCCTGAAAAGGAGCCGCCGGTTTGCAGACTGGGAACGTGGTCAGGAGCCTTTGCTTGGCAGGAAAGAGGATTGCCTGTAGTTCATGACCTGACTCTGGCCCGGTCTTCCCACCTGGCCACGAGGACGGGGCTGGACCCTGGTGAGCAATCGCACAGGAAAATCTGATCCTCCGTCACCCAATAAATGGAGACTTGATGGAACTCCCTGCCAAGGATCAGTATGGCCGCAAGCCCTCCCGAGGCGGCGACGCCCCATCCCGGTTCGGCATGGGAGAAATCCTCCGAGCCACCGATCACCCTGAATTTCTGCCAGCCGGAGGCATCGATCCGGGCTGCGAGTGCCTGATCCGCGGCCTCATTGTCGGAGTCCGGAGCGACAGTGCCTCGGGGATTGCAGGCGGTGACAATGCCAAAGGCGGTCGGCATTCCCCGGGGCGGCGGGTCGAAGCGGAAGTGGGCTTTCCAATACTCAGGATTCATGGGGTGCCTCAAAGGCGCAGGAAGATCCGTCGCCGGTGGAACCACCAGCAGACCGCCCACAGGATGAGGAGGACCGTGCCGCGCTGGAGGAATTCCCCGTCAGGCCCACTGAAAATGTCCTGTCCGAGATGGGTTTTCAGGTTGTCGCGGATCCAACTGCTGGACAGCTGGTAAAGGAGGTATATCAGGATGGAATTCCGCCCCACCACCATGAGCGGAAAGGCCCAGCAATTGCGGAGCCGGAAATCCAGCAGGGCATGGAAGGCGGCCAACAACCAGAGCACGATACCGCCGCTGTAAAGGACCCAGGACGGTGTCCAGAGACGCTTGACGATGGGACAGGCATACCGACCAGCGAGTACCCCCAGACCAAGGCAGACGCCCCCGGCGAGAAAAAGCCGGAGGAGCTTGGCGGACGGGGTGCGTTCACTCAGCAGGAGTTCGCCAGCCATCACCCCCAGCAGCATCGTGGCGATGGACGGGACGAAATTCAGGGTTTGGTAGCCTCCTGAATTGAAGACGAACGTCGTTTCGCCGGGAAACAGGTTGAGGAACCAACGGTCGAAACTGGCCGCCAGATTCCAGCCTTTGTTCCAATGCGCGAACAGGCCCGGGAGGAGCACATCCCCCGTTTCCTCAGGCTTCACCCCATACTGGGACCAGTCCAGATTGCCCGGAGGCAGGGGATGGAGGACGAAGGCAGCCCAGGCCGCCAGTAGCAAGGTGGCGAATCCGCAGAGTTGCCACACCAGGGGGCGGCCGACAAAAAGAAACGCTCCCACGTAGCCGAGACCGATCTGGGCCAGCACATTGGTGAAGTGAAAAACCGTGTGGGGACTCCAATGGGATGCCAAGAAAACGCCCAGGGCGATGAGGAGGAGGGAACGCCAGGCGGCGTGCGCCAACAGTCTGCCAAAGCCCTGCCCCTCCCGCTGTCTCCTTGCCAGGCTGAAGGGAAGCGCCACTCCGACCATGAACATGAAGGCCGGTTGGATCATGTCCCAGGCTCCTCCGCCAACCCATGGGACATGGGAAGTGTGGTATGCGAGGCTTTGCCAGAGAGGCGAGTCCGGATGCGTTTTGGCCACGTTGGCCAATCCCAATCCGGCGGAAGCCATGAGCATCATGACCAGTCCGCGGAAGGCATCCAGCGAGACGAGGCGGCCTTGCCTTGCGGGAGCGGCACAGGTGGAGGCGTCTTGGCTCATGGATCGGTCAAATTCGGGGCCCACATGCCCTCCCTGATTTCCGGGGTTTTTCCTGAGGCCGGGAAAGTCCCTTTGACGGCTTCCCGCAGCCGGGCCGAGAGCTCGGCCACGGTCGCGGCCTGTTCCGGTTGGTCGGCCAGGTTGGTCAACTCTTTGGGATCCGTTTCATGGTTGTAAAGTTCACGGCCCGCATTGCCTTCGGCCCATTCCGTGTAGCGCCAGCGTTCCGTGCGCAGGCTGTAGCCGAAAAATCTTTCCGTTTCCTTGCCCTTCTTCTTGGCATTCCCGCCACCCCGCATGACCTGGCTGAGTGCCCAGCCGCGGCCGGGTGCCTCCGGATTTTTCAATTGCGGCACCAGGCTTTTTCCCTGGATGTTTCCCGGAGGGGACACTCCGCACAGCTCGGCCACGGTGGGAAAGACATCGATGTGTCCCACCGGTTGGGAGACGACAATGCCGGGTCGGGATACCCCGGGGGCCGCAATGATGAGGGGAACGCGGGAGCTTTCCTCAAAGAGGCTCTGCTTCTGCCACAGGCCGTGCTCACCCATGTGGTAGCCATGGTCGCTAGTGAACACCACCACCGTGTTCTCCGCCAGCCCGAGTCGCTCCAGGGAGTCGAGCACTTTGCCCACCTGGGTGTCCATGAAGCTGATGCTCGCATAGTAGGCCTGGACGCATTCTCGGCGGAGTTCGTCGGTCAGCTTGTCCTGCTCTTTCTTGTAACTGGCGAGACCGGCGGGCGGGATGTCGGCCTGGTCTTCCTTCACCCCTGTGACAAGAGGCATCTCTTCTCTGGGGTACTTCCCGAAGTAAGGTGCCGGGGCCACATAGGGAGTGTGGGGACGGAAAAAGCCGACCGCCAGGAAGAAGGGACGGTCTTTCTCCTTGGCGCAGCGTTCCAGGACCCACTCCGCGTCGGCGGCGAGCAGTCCGTCGGTGTGGAAGGCATCGGCCTTGGGTGAGGCATACCAACTCAGGGTGCCGCCGAACTGCCCGGGGGTAAGGGTGAAGATCTGCGGTTGTTCCTCGAGTCGGTCCACTCCTGCGGGATTCATTTCGATTTCCCAGGAGCCCGGATCATCGTGACCGTCAGTGCCGATCGAATTGGGCACATTGTAATGGTACATTTTACCGGCGCGCACCGCCAGATAGCCCTGCTGCCGGAACACCTGGGGAAGACTGGCCTGGTTGGGGATCGTCTGCCGGAAGAGCTGGCCGTTGGCCAGAATGCCGGTGCTGTTGGGATACAGGCCGGTGAGGAGGGAATTCCGGCTTGGGCCGCAGAGGGGGAACGAGCAGTAGGCTCGGTCGAAGCGGACCCCCCGGGCGGCGAGGCGGTCGATGTTCGGCGTTTTCGCGCGGGGATCCCCGTAACATCCCAGGAAATTGTTCAGGTCATCCGACATGAGGAAGAGCACATTCCGCCGGGGCGTCTCTTGACCGGGAGAGGGGGCCGGAGAGCAAGCGACAACGCAGGCGAGGATTCCAAAGAGGCGGGAGAAAGTCATGGGGGCGGGTTTCGGAGTGCCTCATCGTTTTATCAGGCCTGACGGGCCTGGTCCAATGCTTTTCTGCCGCGTGGGGGAAGCCACTCGGAACTAGAGTTCAGGGACGGTTTGGGCGGCAAAGGTTGGTTGTGGGAAACTCCCCCGGCATGGGCCGCGATAGTCTACAAGTCCAAGGAAGCACCGTTTTTTGCGAGCCAGTCTTTTCTTTCGCGATAGTCAGGCAAAATCTTGTCTAGTTCATTCCAAAATGCCGTGCTGTGATCCAAATAATGAAAATGACAGAGTTCGTGAACCACGATGTAATCGATGATTTTTGCCGGGGCCATCATGCATTTCCAGTGGAAAACGAGATTGCGGCTGGCGGCGCACGAGGCCCAACGGTTCTTCAGCTCTCGAATATCAATTCGTCCCGGCTCCACCCCTGCTTTGGGTGCGTAATAGTGGACTCTTTTTGAGATCCATTCTAACCCCTTGATGGAAAGGTATGACTGAAAAGCCAATCTGGCGGCCATTTCGCCGCCATCTTCCACAATGTCCCGGGAAAGCCAAAATCGACCATTCCTTAACTGCAAAGGTGCAGCCGATCCGGCAACCAGCAGAAGCCGGTAGGAACGC